>JAJUKC010000134.1 GCA_029264995.1 Marinobacter sp.
CCCGGCGCCGGGCCGGGAAGACGTCATGGTCGCTACCTCATGCGTTCAGGACGTATCCTGCGTTGTTCTGTCATTCAGGCTCTCAGAATAGGCCGATTCGGACCCCGGGTCCAAAACGTCAGAGGCTTTGTTCAGAGCCGGTTATTGCTGCAGTTTGTCCAGCAGTTTCGCCAGAGTGGTTACCTCGGCGGCGGTCAGCCGCTGTCCCAGACATTCCTGGATAACCCGGCCATAGACCGGCCACATGCGTTGCAGCAGCCGGCGGCCGGAGCGGGTGATCAGAACCCGGTTGCCCCGGCCATCCTCCGGACTGGTCCGCCGGGTCACCAATGCCTCCTTTTCCAGGCGGTCAAGCAAGCGGGACAGGTTGTGCTTGGGCAGCAGCATGCGCTCGCCGATCTCGTACTGCCGCAGGCCGTGCCGTTTGCGATGCAGTTCCAGCAGCACGTCATACCATGCCAGGGGAGGCAGATCCGCTGCTTTCAGTGCCGATTGCACCTGTTCCTGCCATTGCGTATGAACGCGAAGCAGCCGGGCCCAGGCGGCAATCGTTTGTTCCGTGGGAGTCGTATTCATGTTCACCAGAGTAACGGCAAGTGGTTGCAAGTGCAACCGGTTGCGAGTAGGGTTGTTTTGGTTGCATTTGCAACCAAGTGAAAAGGAGTGAAACCATGAACGACAGCATTCAACGTGATGAACTGAAACGGCGTCTGGATAACGGTGACCCCATGGTGCTGGTGGAGGCCTTGCCGGAACGGCATTTCCATAGCGGTCATCTGCCCGGGGCGATCAATATCCCCCATGAGGAGGTGAGTGCCCTCGCCGGCACGGCACTACCGGACAAGGACGCCACCATCGTGGTGTATTGCGCCAATACCGGTTGCCAGAATTCGCGCATTGCCGCCGGTTTTCTGCGCGGTGCCGGTTACCGGAATGTATTGGAGTACGTGGAAGGCAAGGCGGACTGGCAGGAAGCGGGCTATCCACTGGAGACCTGACGCCGCCGGCAGGGGGAGGCGCCGCCGTGCTTTTGGCGGTGCCCCCTCGTTTTCCATCTCAGAGAGGTCATCGCTGTCGGCGTTTGAAGCCACCTTTGATCGACAAAAAGGGGTTGATTTTTGATCGCCGCTCCCTGATGTTGGATCAAGTCTGTTTACGGATCGGGGAGGGCCGGGCGGTGCAAACCAGAGCGGCGCCCCCGTGGAGAACGACACCAAAACCGATACTATTCGATAACAAAAGGTAGAGGCTAATGATGGATATCAGCACCACCCTGCTGGGGCAGATGGCGATCGCCTGGGCTGTGCTCTGTGCAGTGAGTTCCTATTTTCTGGCACGCAAGAAAGTTCGCGCACCGGTTCTTGCCGCCGTACTGGGACTGTTCATGTCCCTGGTCCCCCCATTCGCCTTGGTGTACATGGCGGTGTTGGCGTTCTTGCGGCCGGAGCCGCGGCACAGCCAGGTTTCCGCCTGACCTCCTGGTTGTCTGGGCTTCTCCACCAAAAGTGGGTGACGCCATGGCCGAGTTACCCTTGGTGACCCGGATACCCGCTTGGGCATTCGGGCAACAGAGCGCGCGCCTGTGGAAAATGCCGTGAGACAGTGGACATGGCATAAGGCGTTAATTATATTGCCGTTTCGCCAAGGCGGGTGTAGCTCAATGGTAGAGCAGAAGCTTCCCAAGCTTACGACGAGGGTTCGATTCCCTTCACCCGCTCCAAACGGAAAGGGCCGCCTCATGTCGGCCTTTTTGGTTTGGCGTGGTTGGAGGTCATGGATTGGCCCCTCCGGTTCGACGTCTCGCCGTATACGGCGAGCGGACGTCGCCCTGGCGACGGTCCCGCGCTTGCGCGGGATGCCTCTGGCACATTCCCTTCACCCGCTCCAAAACAGCCTTGTGGTAAGGGCGTGAGGTGAACACAGGCATTTTACCTTTACTGTCACCTCTCCCCTGATCGCGGATTCGATAGGCCCCTTAATGTCTCTGAAAGGCAGGGTCAAGCTGGGTCTGGCAATGCGTTTTGGCCGAACCATTCGAGAATATCGTCACGTTGTTTCTCGGTGTGCGGATGCGCCAGAAGCCCTTCCACCAGAAAGGTTGCCACTGTAGCCAATATTCTGGCCTGTTCAGTACTAATGCCTTTTGCTTTCAACGTGTGGACCACTGCAGATTCCAGAGCGCGGTGAAAACGCTCGTGCCAGTCACGAATCAATGCCGACTGACTCAGCTTGCCGTGTACCGTATTCACCAGCGCACGGCTTTGTTCAAACTCTTGTAGCGCCCAGGATATCTGCTCTTTGGGGGAGGATCCCATTATTGGAGGCAACTGCTTCAGACTGTCTGATAGCAGGCGATTGAGCACCCCAACCAGGAGTTCATCTTTGCTGGCGTAGTACCAATATAGGGTATTGGGGGTAACTCCCAGCTCTTGGGCGATTCGGCTCATGGAAGTCGCTTCGTACCCACAGGTCATGAACAGCCGGGCTGCTGTTTCTTCCAGCGCCTTCTTTTTTACGTCCAGATCAATGTCACGCTTATTTTTGGCCATCTTGCCTGCTCCTGGGGTCGCTCAGGTCATTCTTGAATGAAATTCAAGAATGTTAAGATTGCATCTTGAATGCCATACAAGATAATTCTACCTCTGGAGCCACGCCATGGAAAAACTCAGACATAGCCCTGACAATCTTACGTGCCACAGTGAACGGGCAGGCTTCTATTCTGAGGGTGTCTGGTGTGCAGCCACGCTGCACCAGCCGGCAAATGATAGTCAGAATGCAAGGCCAGCCATTCTTATGCTGCACGGATGGGGCGGCATCCAGAACGCACTGACTGTGCCCTTCTACGAAGAGTTCACTCGGGCCGGGTATGCGGTCATGACTTTCGACTACCGCGGCTGGGGCGAGAGTGCGGGGCTTCCCCGGCAGACCATTTCGGTCCGTCAGCGCATGCGGGACGCAGATGCCGCTCTCGCATTCCTCAAGTCCCGTCGAGACATTGATCCCGCCAGAATCGTGGTTTGGGGGTCTTCGCTCGGCGGTGGTCATGCGGTAGAGCTTGCCGCTGATCACCCCGAGCTGGCTGGGGTGATTGCCCAGGTTCCGATGCTGGATGGCAGGGCCGCGGTACAGGCTGTGCCTGCCATCCGCTTAATGAGATTCGCACTTTGCAGTTTGGCCGATCTGGTTAAACCAGGGCGCCCGGTTTATATCCCGGTTGTCAGCGAATCCGGGGCCTTCTCTTCAATGGATAAGGACAATGCCAATACGGCGCTGCAATTGGCCGAGCGTAGTGTGGGACGTAAGTATGATAACCGTGTCGCTGCACGCTCCCTGATGACAATGGGCCCCTATCGTCCGCTCAAACGATTGAAGGATATTCAGGTGCCTACGTTATTGCTGGGAGCCACTGACGACACGGTGGCCCCTTTTGTGGGGTCGGCAATTCGCAAAGTGAACAACTCCTACATCACAGTAGAAACGGTCAAAGCCAACCATTTCGAACCTTACTTTGAACCTGTCTTCAGCGAGATCATACGCAAGGAACTGGAATTTCTGCAAAGCCTGGAATAGCGGGCTGAACAGCATTTTCTTCTTTTCAACCAGATCAAGAGGCACGGTTTATTTCGCCTCCCTCGGGCCGAAAGCGCTATTGACGGCGTTTTGGATCTGGTGTGGTTGGAGGCCATGATGCGCGCCACCAATAGGGTGGAACG
>JAJUKC010000087.1 GCA_029264995.1 Marinobacter sp.
AAGCCCCAGCATCTTTGATGTTGGGGCTTTTTTGTTTTGGATCGAGGCTCTCCTCTGCACTACAACGGTCCCCATGTGACCAGCTTGCCAACGGCAAGCGCAGGACGCGGGAGCGCAGCGACGGCGGGCCCGAAGGGCCGAGCGCGCTAGCGCGAGCAATGTAGGTCATCGTCAGGCTCCTAATACCTAAAACCCCCGACAGCTTCGCTGCCGGTTTTTTTATTGCCTGCAGGAAAGCGAGCAGATATGACCCTGTGACCAGCCGCACAGTTACGTCCGGTAAATAACGTTAACATTCGTTTAAGACTGGCGAAGAAATAACTATAAAGCCAGCTTCAGAGACACTCATCAGTCATTCGATCATTGCCGTCAATAACAACAAGCGGCGGGCAGGTATGGCTATGAGTACACGTACAAGACTATTCCTCGCGCTGTCCATGGCGCTGTCTTCGGCTGCCCATGCAGATTTGCAGCCCATTTCTGATGCCCAGCTGTCCGAGGTGACAGGTCAGGCCTTTGTCTCCATAGACCGCCAGTACCATCCCGATCCCAACGAAAATACCTCCTATACCCGTGTCAATCTCGGTATGGATATCGAAATCCAGACCAATGTCGATGTTCTCGAGATGGGGCGATATGAGCGCGCGGGGGAGAAGCAGGGTTCTTCCGATGTACTGATCCGCGATTTTGCGCTCGGGTACATCAATAACCAGGCCTACTACAGCAAGAATCCTGATGCCCCGCGACAGTATCGCCCCGATGGCTCGGCCTATGGCGAGAATGAAATTGTTCCGTTCATGATCGATAGCCCGTTCTTCGAGTTTGCCTTTGATGAGACCACCAACGAGGTGGTAGGTGTTCGTCTGGGCTTTGGTGAGTCCATGGGTATTCTTTCCGGCAAGATCGAAACACTGACCGGTAACGTCAATGTTGACATTATCGATCGGGGTGAGGGCCTCCGGGAAGCGAACTCAACGGGCAATTTCTTTGATCAGTTGATTGTACTTCTAACTCCGTTGCTCGAATCCGGCAGCCCGCTCGCCACCAAGGCGCAGCTGGTCTACGGAGGGGAAGGCGACCCGCGCATTGGCGAGCTTGATCCTATCCGGGCCGAATACATAGGCATCCCGAACGGGGAGAAATTCGTTCTTGAAGGCGCTGCCGGGTTCACCCGGTGGTCGCTGAAGAATTTGATTGGCTGGGGATCCAGCTCGGAGATTGAGGTGCCGGATTGTTCCTTCTTCAGCTGTGGGTCTGGTGATATCTATGTTTATGCCCAGGATTGCATGGTACTGGGTATCGACTCCTGCTTTGATCTGGATATTTACAACAGTTTCCCGATTGGCCAGGTTGAGGAGGTCAATGGTGAACGGCGAATAACCGGTCCCGCCAATGGCGCGTTTATTTCGTTTCAGACCAAAGATCTGGATTGGCTGAAGGACGTCAAGAAAACCGACATCACGGTGGAGGACTTTATTCGGGCCACGTCCGGCGCATTCTTCAATATCCCCAACGGCGCCACCGAGGTAAACCTGAATGAAGCGCTGTACGGCACGGATCGTTATCGGACTGAGTACATAGACCGTGGGCGGGGGCTGTTCTGATGAACGGATTTGGTTCCTGCCACTTCTTGTGCAAGGTAACGCTGTCGATCGCTCTCCTGCTGTCTTTGCCTCTCCAGGCAGAGATGGTGAGTCTCAATGAGTCCGAGATGTCGGAGATTGATGGCGCCGGTATAGGCCTGGTTCTGGACAACTTTACCTTCTCCCATGGAACCGATGCGCCAGATGCCAATGGCAATCAGGCCCGTATATTTCGAATCACGGGTATCAAAAGCACGTCTGGTCAAGACGTCGATATTACGGTGAATCACTTGTATATCGCGGGTGCGAATTCCGGTTACGGCCAGAATCTGACTCCGGTTAACCTGGGCCGTCTGCTGCATCCCTGGCGAATTGATGTGGTGGATGGCAATACTGTTGGGGGCCGTGATAAAGCGGTGTAAGAAATCGCCGCGCCAGCGATGCTCGGCGTTGGCGAGGGCTACGACTGCCTGGGTGGCTCTGCGGCTGCCGGCAGCGGTACCTGTTCAAGCCGCCCCGCGACTGAATCCTGGATCGGCGAGCGAGCCGATATGGGGATGCAGATGAATGTCGCCGTGGGTGCAGACCGCTCTGCCAACCTGAATATTCACGCCAAAAGTGCGGTAGTCGATGGGAGCTATCTCCGCCTCTGGGGCGATGACGCCCGCCAGCAAATGGCCGGCCAGTTCAAGCTGAACTTCTACTCCCCGGAGTTGACCATCAACGCGTGTACCCAGGATGGCAGCGAGTGCGGCTCCCGCATCACCATGTCTGATTTTGTCCTCCAGTTGGCGATCGGTAACGAGCTTCAGCCAGTGTTCTTTGATGTCGACGGTACGGGTAATTTTGTGCTGGAGGTCGATGCTATTGCTGCGCCGGCACCGGGTCAGATTGCAGCGAACGGGCTTCGGGATGGTAGCGATACCGCGACCTGGGACTTCTATGAAGCTTATTACACCAATCCGGAATACCGGAGCAATCTCCGGATTGGCAACTTTGGTGTCGGTGACCGGGATTTTGGCTCCGCCCGCATCGAAGGAATGCTCATTCAGCACCTGGAAATCAGAACCAAGGACTTGGCGCCATGATCAGTCTGACTTGTTGTTCAGCTACCCGGTTTTGCCTGCTCTTTACGGCCCTGCTTCCCGCCTTGGCGTATTCCGAAATGTCGCCGCTCGGGGACGACGCCCTGGCTGATGTCTCCGGTCAGGGGGGGATCTATCTGTCAGGCGATATCAGCATCAACGAAATGGGAGGTCCGGTTCAGAGCAACTACTTTGGCCGATGTGATGAGGCAGATAAGAAATGCGGGGCTCGCTTTGCCTATCGTCTGAAGCAGGATGGTGGCTGGCTGGTACTGGATGAAATCCGGGGGATGTTCGCGTTTGAGGGCCTGACCCTGAGGGTGAGATCGATCGATTCCGGCTTTGGTGGCGATGGAGCACTCTTTGACCGTGATGTTATTGAACTTGGCTTGCCAAACGTTGTGCAGTTTTCCGATGTGCAGTTCAAGATCGCCTCCAGCAGCACGCCACGACCAACAGACCCCGGTTTTCAGCAAACCGACATCTTTGCGGTGGAAATGCAGGGGGACGTGATCATGCAGGGTAACCTTCTGGTTTTTCCGGACGGAACCCCTTAGCCAGGAGGCATCATGACTCGTAATCTTTCCGGAATCCTGCCACTGAGTGCGGTCGCCCTGGGTCTCGGCAGCTATCCGATGATAACCGCTGCGGACCTCCAGAGCCTGGATGACAGGGCGCTGTCTGAGATTCGAGGCCAGAGCGGGATCACCATCGAAACTGACCTGACCATGACCGCCGACAAGCTTTCCTATTACGACGATGGCCAGGGCGTCCATCTGGAAGGTATCCGGGTGGGTTCCTCCGAGGTGCCCGGGCAGGGCGCATTTCACCGAACCAGGACCGACATTGGCAGCGATGCCGCGTTGAATCTTGAATACCTGGTGGAAGATCGGCGGGTAGAATTCTCGGACATTAGGCTGGCCGGTGCCCCGGGTGTCAGCATGGGGGGGTATTTTCTTTGATCATAGCCTTCAAGGCACCTTGACCCTGCGCCAACAGACCGCTGGTGGAAACGGCTATGAATTTGATTCCGCGTACACAATGACGGGCGGCCGTCTGGGCTACAGAACCAACGGTAATTCGTTGTTTCTGGACGATATTACGATGTCCGTTGAGGCCTTGGGGGTAACTCTGGAACGGGTGGGTCAGACCCTGGAGCTGACGGCTCCCAGAGTGACTGGTAGCTGGCAGGTCGGTGCTATTCGCTATTCCAGCGATCCTGCGATATATGGCCGTAGTACCGATGGAAACGGTGACCTGCTGCCCAGTTATGGCGGCCTCTCTGGCCAGTACGAACTTTCCTCAACGACCGATATATCGGCAGGAGGTCGGGCAGGGGAAGGTTTGAGGTTTGATAACGAGACAACCATACATAGCGCGTCTTTCCTCTATCACGATGATGGCCATTCCCTCGCCCTGAGAGATATCACTGGCGCCTACCGTATTCAGGATCTGCGCCTGGATGTGGATCAGGACTGGCGGGGCCGTCCGGCCGTCGCTTTAACACTTGGGCGAATGGAAGGCGAGTTTGAGGTCGGTGCCATTGAGATTGGTAGCGCCGGTAAAAGCTTTGGCGCATTCAACTTGAGTTTTCTGTTGGAAGATCAGGTGTTTGGTGGGCGTACCTACACCAATGCGCTCTACCTGCAGGGCGGAGGTCATGCCGATGCCGGTGCCCAGGGTTTGAGACTGGCTGCCCAGTGGAGCCTGAGGCTTTCTGATCTGAGCTATACCGAGGACGGCAACAGGGTGATTATCAGCGGCCTTCAGTCCTGGGGGCAGGGCGATATCACCGTGAACGTTACCCGTGACGGTGTTCAGGGTGGAACCCGATTCTATGACGGTTTGAGAATTGGCTTTGAGGGGCTTGAGGCCGGTTACCGTATTAATGGTATGCGCGTTGGCAGTGATGATGCGCCATTGCAGGGTGGCACAGAATTGTTGTTGGCGCTTGGCATCTATCCCACCTACGATTTTACGCTGGACGGTCATATGACGTTCGGAGCCGGTGGCGCGTCCGGTGAGGGCCTGACGATTAATTCGGATATTCACATTCGTGACGGTCGTGCTGCAGTGATTGCCGCTCCTTATGACGAAGGTGACGGTGAGCAGCCCCAGAAGGGGCTCTGGCTGACCGATATGACCTATGACGGTCATGTTCGTAACATGACTCTGGATGTCACCGATGAAGGATTGGCGCTGGCAACGGAAGAGTCCTGGAGCACCATGGATATCGGCAACGTCCGGATCGGTAATGGTATCGATGGAGAGAGCCTTGGGCGTTTGAAGATCCAGCGTTTTGAACAGGGAAGCACGACGTTGATCAAGCCTGGTGGTGCCGGCAACGTCTGTGTGGGTGGCGCTGGTGCTTCGGCCTCGGCCTGTTCGGAATCGGGCGGTGAGTGGGAAATGCGGGGCGACGAAGGTGTCACGATCGAGATGAAGAACATCCTCGCCCGTGCTCAGAGCAGCGAGAAGCGGAATTCGCTGTTGTGGGAAACCAATCGGACCGTCGATGGCCAGGGGCGGGCCGTGAATGGTTCCGGAACCCGCCTGGTTCTGGACAATATTTACACGAGTGACGGTGGTGATTTCGATGGTGATGGCGTCGACGACAATACCTACGGTATTCAAACCGATCTATCCGTTGACGTTTACCAGACCCGAGTCGTGAAGAAAGAAAATGGAGCGGACTCGCTGGGGGTGAATGGCGCTCGCGGTGACGAAAAGATTATGGATGCCTCGGCCCCCCAGGGTTACCGGTATGTGTCTTCCCCTTCGGAGGCTGATCGCCTGAACCGTCCATTGGGGTTCGCGGTTAAGGCGGAAACCCGTTTCAAGGAACTGACCATAAATAATATCGATATGGTTCATCCTGTGGGTGGCGCCCAGACCGCCGTGTTCGGCGCCGTGCTGCAGAACGTGAATATTCGCGCAAACCTGACCGCGACACCTATCCCCTGACGTCGCGACCGGTAAAGGGGTAAGGTCAGTGCTGTCCCTTTGCTTTTCAATCCCCTCCTGTTGTTTAATCCGGGCTTGTTTATTCCCCGTCTGGAAGCTCATTGATGAAATCCAATGCATTGCTGTCCCTACTCAGTGATCGTGAAATCCATTCCGGTGAATCGCTGGCCCAGAAGCTGGGCGTTTCCCGGACGGCGGTGTGGAAGCATATCCGCAAGGCTATCGCCGACGGAACTGACATACGGACCATTCGCGGGCAGGGTTACCAGCTGGTGTCCGCACTGGACCTGCTTGACCGTGACATCATTCTTGGTCACCTCAATGCTTCGGTTCGAGAGCGGATACAGCTCACTGTTCTGGATGAAGTGGATTCAACCAACGCCGAAGTTGCGCGCCAACTGACGTCGGCGCCACTCCCGGTGGTGTTATCTGACTGCCAGACGTCCGGCCGTGGTCGAAGAGGTCGGAACTGGGCCAGCCCCAAGGGGCAGAACCTATACCTGAGCCTTGGGTTGTCGATAAAAGGTGGGTTTTCGGCCCTGGATGGCCTCAGCCTGGCCCTCGGCGTTGCCGTCGCCAATGCCATTGAGCAGGTAGGGGGCGATGAGATCGGGCTCAAGTGGCCCAATGACTTGTTTGCGCAGGGGCAGAAATTTGGTGGGATCCTGGTAGAAATCCAAGGCGAGCTCCAGGAAGGTTGTGTTCAGGTGATCGCAGGAATCGGTATCAACGTGCATATGACTCAAGCCGAAGACGTTGATCAGCCCTGGACGAGCCTGGACAAGCGGTGGCCAGATCAGGCCTGGGTCCGCAACGAGCTCGCTGCCGGGATGATTACCCACATTCTGGAAGCAGTGGCGGAATTTGAGGCGGGTGGCTTCCGGCAATTCCGGGAACGCTGGCAGCGCCGCGATATCTTTAACGGCCTGCCCCTCGTCACCCGTGACGGTGAATTGAATGGCATGGGAGCCGGTATCGACGAAAGCGGAAACTACCTGCTGAAAACAGCAGAGGGCGTGGTACCGGTGCGGGCGGGCGACATCAGTTTACGGGTGTCTGAATGAATCTGTTGATTGATGCCGGTAACACCCGCCTGAAATGGCGCCTGGTCGGAACCGGCGGCCCTCTTGAAGGGGCTGCGGTCATGGCAGATGCTGCGCCATTGGTCGGACTTTCAGACTATTGGCCTGACATCGACAGAATCCTGGTGTCGACGGTGGCCTCGGAAAGCGCCCGCGCGCAACTTCATGAACTGTTGCTTGCCCGGGCCAAGGTGCCCGTTGAATATTGCTGGGCCGAGCCGACTCGCGATGGTCTCTCCAATTCCTACGGGGATGTATCACGCATGGGGGCGGACCGCTGGCATGCCATGCTGGCAGGCTGGGCCAGGTGTAAGACTGCTTTCGCGGTTGTCGATGCCGGTAGTGCGGTCACGGTGGACTATGTGAATGCCGGTGGGCGACACCTTGGTGGCTACATTCTTCCGGGGCTGCAGATGATGCGCCGTAGTCTGAAAGTGGATGCGGCACGAATTGGTTTTGAGCAGAGTGAGCAGCTCGACACCCGCCCGGGACAATCCACCGGCGAATGCGTCAACCATGGTCTGGCCTGGCTCACCGAGGCCCTTGTGCAGCGAATCCATCACGATGCAAAAGCCTTTGGACTCTCTGCGATCTACCTGACCGGTGGCGATGCCCGCCGTTTGCAGGCCCTTGGTCTTGAGGCAAGCGTTGTAGAGGGTATGGTGCTTGACGGTCTTGAGCGAATCGCCAGCGCGGGCGTTGTGTGATGAAGTGGCTGGTGTTTCTGTTGGCAGCTCTCAATCTGGCCGTTTGGTTTGTGCCGGCCTGGATCGAGCCATCCCGTTATGTTGGCGTTTCATCTGGAACCCTGCCACGTGTCTCCAGTCTGAAAGTGGCTTCCGAGACCATGGAGAGCCTCTCCCGGGAAGAGAGTTGTCTACGGATAACGCTCGGAATGTTTGATGCGAGGGATGACGCCGAGAATGTGGCGGCCGGTCTCAAGCATAGAGTCGCCATTGTTGAGGTTGAGAAGGAGTTACCGCCCCTGCATTGGGTATTGATTCCTCCGCAGCCGCCGGAAGCCGCGCGAGCCCAGTTCCGTGAGCTCTATCTTCAGGGCGTGGAATCGTACATTGTTTCCCGTGGAGAGTACCGTAACGCCATTTCCCTGGGGCTGTTCGAATCCCTTGAGGCTGCGCAATCGGTAATGGCAGAAAAAAAACAGGCAAATCTGAATGTAGTGCTGGCCAAGTTCCCTCGAAATCGTTTAGGATACGCGCTCGTTTTTGAGGTTGAATCCATGGCAGAAAGTGAATGGGTTCAAGCGGTTGAAGCGGAAACCGGTTACGAGTTCGATTTCGTTGAAAGCAATGCTTGTGAAGGTGTTGCAAGGCCGGAAAAAAATCCGTAGTATACCGCCCTCGCTGAACAGGCGAATGTGAGCTGGCGTAGCTCAGTTGGTAGAGCAGCTGACTTGTAATCAGCAGGTCGGGGGTTCGATTCCGTCCGCCAGCTCCACTTTAAGTTTTAAGCAGGTTCGCTTTTGCGGATTTGTTCGGGAGGGGTTCCCGAGTGGCCAAAGGGATCAGACTGTAAATCTGACGCGAAAGCTTCGCAGGTTCGAATCCTGCCCCCTCCACCACTAATTGCTCGCGGGCATCGTATAGTGGCTATTACCTCAGCCTTCCAAGCTGATGACGCGGGTTCGATTCCCGCTGCCCGCTCCAATTTGGTTTCAATGCTCATGTAGCTCAGTCGGTAGAGCACATCCTTGGTAAGGATGAGGTCACCGGTTCAATTCCGGTCATGAGCTCCATTTTTTATCCGGTCAACGTTGCGATCCTGGTTGATTAGGGAGATTGGTCGAAATGTCTAAAGCAAAGTTTGAGCGTAACAAGCCGCACGTAAACGTGGGCACCATTGGTCACGTTGACCATGGTAAGACCACTCTGACAGCCGCCCTGACTCGTGTATGTCACGAAGTTTGGGGTACAGGCGAGAGCCGTGCTTTCGATCAGATCGAT
>JAJUKC010000085.1 GCA_029264995.1 Marinobacter sp.
CACGCCAAAGAACAGCAGCGCGATACCGTAGCCGGCCGAGAACAGCATGGCAAACCATTCCGGGAAGGAGTACTGGGCTTCCGCGTGGTCCGGCCCCAGTTTGATATTGCCCCACTTGGATGCACCCACAGAGACAATAAAGACCAGGAAGATGGCAACCGACAGCATGTAGAACCAGCCGAAGGTATCGGTAATCCAGCTGAGCGTGGCACTGAAGGCGTCGCCAGCAAGCTCAGGATTACTGATCGTGCCAACAACCAGCAGCAATGCCACAACCACCGCGGGAATGAACACAGGAACCAGAATCGTGGAACGAATTGCCTTCATATCTGAAGCCATATACGTCATCCATGTTGTTAGGTTATTGGAAAGTTTTATATTTTATATAGGAAGAAAAGCATTATTTGGATTACACGCAAACAATCACCTGTGTCATGAACCTATAGAACATGAAGTGGATTCGTGCATGAATTTTCGGAGCGGAACGTCGAGTTTTCGGCAAAACAAAGGAAAAAGATAGAGGGTGCAGCCCCGGCTTGAGCAGCCGGAGCTGGTCACACGATGTCGGACCGACTACATCTGAATTACTAGTGTCCCGATTCACTGCTGGCCCTGAGGCTGCATCATCTGACGCTGTTGCTGCATTTGCTGCATGCGGCGGTCCAGCTCATCGCGCTGCTCCTGGGTGAACACCGCGTCTACCTTCGCCTGCATCAGGGCTGAAAGCGCTGCAATTTCACCGGTCACATCACCGAGCTTGGCGGCATTGTCACGAATGGCAGACTCGTCGTAATCCGGCTTGATCTGCTCTTGCAGGTCTTCCTGCAGCGAGCGGGCATCCTGACGCAGTTCGCCGATCTCGCCCTGCATGTCGTCGATGATGCCGCGAATCTCGGTTTGCTGCTCTTCAGACAGCCCCACCATCTGGGCCAGCTGGGTAACCTGATCCGGCTGACCACCCGCCGCCTGCTGTGCGAGAGCCGGCGCTGAAAGACTCAGGGCAACAAGTGCGGAACCGATGAATTTTGCAAGCTTCATACTGTTCTCCATCAATAAGGCGGCCACTCGGGTACCACCACGGATTGGCTTTAATCGTTTGAAGTGACACCCTAAAGCATTCTCATGCTTCATTTCACCCCGATGTCCCTTCAATTTGTACAGGTTCTCAGTTTGATTCGCTCTGAGGGCGCGGCACTGGCGGGATTTGATGAATGTGAAAATTTGGTCATTCCCCTGCATAATGGCGCCCTCAATCAATCAGCGGAGTAAACACCATGGCCATTAACTGGTTTCCCGGGCATATGCACAAGGCCCGAAAGGAGATCAAGAAAGTCATGCCCCAGATGGACCTCATCATCGAGGTGGTGGACGCCCGGATTCCCTTCAGCAGTGAGAATCCACTGGTGCCTTCGCTGCGTGGCGATACCCCGCTGATCAAGGTGCTCAACAAGCGCGACCTGGCTGACCCGGCCATCACCGACCAGTGGCTGGCCTGGCTTGAGCGGGAACGGGGTGTACGTGCGGTCACGCTCACGCACAATCAGCGCCAGGAAGCCCTGGGCATTCTCAAGCTGGCGGAAGAGATGACGCCCGGGCATGATCGACAGAAAAGTGCCTTGAGAGTGATGATCCTGGGCATCCCGAACGTCGGCAAATCCACACTGATCAATACGCTGGCCGGCCGGCCCGCCGCCAAGACCGGCAACGAGCCAGCGGTTACCCGGGCACAACAGGCCATCAAACTACCGGACAACGTTCTGCTCTACGATACCCCCGGTTTTCTCTGGCCCAAACTGTCACCGGAGCAATGCGGCTATCGCCTGGCGGTGACCGGCGCTATCCGCAGCGCCGTGCTGGATTTCGAGGATGTTGCGCTGTTCGAGGCGGATTATCTGATTGCCCACTACCCGGAACTCGTCGTCAACCGCTACGGACTGGACGAGACACCGGCGGACGGGCTGGCACTGATGGACGCCATCGCCGTAAAGCGCCGCTTCCTGGGCCGCGGCGGCGTACCGGATCTGCACAAGGTTTCCGAAGTGCTGCTGAATGAATTCCGGGCCGGAACACTGGGCCGGATCTCGCTGGAAACACCGGAGATGGTGGAACAGGAGCTGATTGAAACCCGGGCCCGGGAACAGGCCGAGGCAGAAGAAAAAGCCAGGAAAGACGAACAGCGCAAGAAGCGAAGAGGCTAGACGGAAAAGGCGAACGAGCAAAGACTAAAGTTTGGGCATAAGACTAGCCTTTTTTGCTATACTTGATTTAAATCAAGGTGACTGAAACCAGATGTTTCAGCATTGGCACCCATGGGAATCCGCCGCATGCCCAGGTATCCGGATCGCCCAGGGTGTCCGCCCCGAACGCAGGTAAAAGCCTTGCCTGCAGAGGGCTGAGGACGCACCGCACATTTCTTCGGTGCGGTTTTGAATGGATCAACCCGGATGGTTCGTCAACTATGGCCCAGGCAATTCGACTTCACCAAGTATCTCCTCTCAAGGCCTCCTGTCACCAGTGCAGCCTGAGCAACCTGTGTCTACCTCTGGCCATTGAAGAGAACGATCTTGATCGCCTTGAGGACATTGTCCAGCAGGGAAAAATCTATAACCGCGGCGAACATATTTTCGACCAGAGTACCCCGGTTCGCTCCTGCTTTGCGGTCAAGAGCGGCTCCATCAAGACGTCGATTATTACTGAGGGCGGCGAAGAACAGGTAACCGGTTTCTTCATGCCGGGTGAACTGGTGGGGCTGGACAGCATGAGTAGCGAGAACTATGCCTGCACTGCCAAAGCGCTGGAACGTACCAGCGTCTGTGAATTCCCGGTCGACAAGCTGGAGGAACTCACCGGCAAGCTGCCGGAACTGCAGCACCACATGTACCATTTGATGAGCCAGGAAATCCAGAACAGTCATCAGCTGGCCATGCTGCTCAGCAAGAACACCGCTGAAGAGCGCATTGCAGCGCTGCTGCTGTCGCTGTCCAGTCGCTTCCGTCGCCGGCGCATGTCGGCAACCAATTTCAGCCTGCCCATGGCCAGGAACGACATTGCCAACTTCCTGGGCCTGGCGGTTGAAACCGTAAGCCGGGTATTCACCCGCTTCCAGAATCAGGGCATCATCCGTGCCCGCGGACGGGAAGTGGAATTGCTGGATGTGGAAGCGCTGCAGATGGTAACGCGGGATTTCGCCCGCCAGGGCCAGTAAACACCAGCCAGTCACACACCCTGAGCGGGTTCAGGAATTTGCCGGAGCCCGCTCAGCGCTGTTCGAGTCCTTCAGCATCGCGACCTCCTCAGACAACCAGGTTCGCCACGGCATCTGTTTTATGCCGAAGGTATTGCGGATTTTGGTACACACCATGGTGGTGTTCACCGGTTCGATGTGGCCCCAGTCGGGCACCTCATCCACCACCTTGATTCCCTCAGGAATACCGGGCATGCCGGCAATGGCCAGCCCCAGCTCGTAAAGGTTGATCTCCTCTGCCCCGGCATACTGATAGGTGCCCCAGACTTCAGCACCACAATCGATCTGAAGCGCCACTGCCACGATCACCCGCGCCAGATCCTTCACCGCCACCGGTTGCCCCTGACAGCGGCCGGGCAAAGACAGGCCACCCTGCGCCGTGCTTTGCTGAACCTTGCCAATGAACCGGGCCAGACTCCAACCAGTGCGCAGAATAATGTGCCGGGGGAGCTGCGTCCTCAGCGCCTGTTCACATTCCCATTGCCAACGGCCCAGCTCGTTAACAGGCTGCCCGGGATTAGACGCAATGTAGGCGCCCTGTTTCCGACCATCAAACACGTAACACGAAGAAAGCTGCAGCAAAGCCATGTTGCGCTCACGGGCATGCTCGGCGAGGGCCAGCGGCAGGGAGAACGCTGCTTCGTGGGTGGCCTCCCGGTTTTTCTCCGCCTTTTCCGGGTCCGCCAGCCACAGCGCATTGATAATCAGCGCGGTGTCTTCGGGAATCCAGTTATCCAACGCATGCAAGTCGACATTGGCAGGATCACTGACCAGCAAAGGACTGACCCGCAGATGCGTTTCCCGCAGGCGCTCCAGCAGAACCTTGCCAAGCGGGCCATAGTCGTGAACAACAAGTACATGCACGGGGAAACAACGCCTCCGGAATATCACTGATGTGACGGATGTCAGGAAACACTCGGGCCAATGGCCCGGAGCACTACTTTACTGCAGTATCATGCAGCCTGAAACGTCAGCCTTACGGGGAGCCGGTGAACGCTCCCGGATCGACAAGCATACAACAACGGGAATCCCAATGCTGAAACAACAGAGCCATATTGTGGCCCCTATCCCCGATGAACTCAGAACCCGGGCCCTTTACACCGTCAGTGAGCTCAAAGGCCGCGGCAAAGCCGACAAACAAGCCATCGACCAGCTGTATGAACTCATCGTTGAACTGACCGAATCCGGGCTGGATTTCTTCTTCCTGGAGCCCTTACGCCGCCTGAATGCCGGCAGCATGATGATGGGAATGGCCAAAATGGGCATCAGCAGCATGCTCAAGGGCAGCAAGATGGTGATTCACAAAGTGCTCAAAAAACTGGACGACCGAAGCCTGGCGGCGATTCTCGATTTCATCGAAGAAATCATTCATGAACCCGAGGTACCCGCGAGGTAACACCGGTGAGCAACTCATAGCCAATGGTACCGGCGCAGGTGGCCACTTCGTCGACACTGACGGTTTTGCCCCAGAGTTCGACCATGTCGCCCTCGCGGGCCTCAGGGACGGCGCTGAGGTCTACCGCCAGCATGTCCATGGATACCCGCCCCAGCAAGCGGATTCGCTGGCCGCGCACGGCGGCTGGCGTTCCGGTGCCCGCGTGACGTGGATAGCCATCGGCGTATCCAATAGCCACCATGCCCATTCGGGTGTCCTGACTGGCCGTCCAGGACGCACCATACCCTACCGATTCCCCGGCACGGACCACGCGTGTGGTGATCAGAGGAGCCTGCAAGGTCATCGCGGGGCAAAGTCCCAGCTCCGCGCCGGTCTTGCCCTCCATGGGAGACGCACCGTAGAGCATGATGCCCGGGCGGCTCCACTCATACAGCGGCTGATTCGGGCGAAAGTGAGCCGCTGAATTGCCCACGCTGCGCATCAAGTCCGGCCAGGGCGCCACTGCCTGCTCAAAACTCAGGGTCTGAAGCCTGGTCATCTCGCTGTCGAGATCATCGGCACAGGCAAAATGGGTAACAAAACCAATGGCAAGATGCTTCAGGCCCGCTGCCTCAAGCCCGGCCATCACCTCCGGCAGCTCTTCCGGCCGGAAGCCCAGGCGGTTCATGCCGGTATTCACCTTGATCCAGAACCTCGGAGCGCGCCCGACACCAAGCCACGATAGCTGCTGCTGACTATGGAGTACCGGCTCAAAACCCGACTGCTCACATTCGGCCAGGTCATCCTGTTGATGGGTGCCCTGCAGCAGTACCACGTTGTGCCGATGGCCGGCATCCCGAATGGCCATGGCTTCCTCGATACACGCCACCGCAAACCGACTGGTCTCCGGGGCCAGAGCACCGGCCACCGCGCTAATACCGTGACCATAGCCATCGGCTTTGACCACCGCCATGGCGTGGGCGGTTCCGGCCAGTTCCCGGGCCCGGCGGAAATTGCGCTTCAGGGCGTCAAGGTCAATGCGGGCAACGGTGGGACGCGGCATTAATAATCCCCACCGTAATCACTGTAATCACCGTGGGCCAGGTCTTCGAATTTGGTGTATTTACCAATGAACGCCAGCCGGATAGTTCCGATCGGACCATTCCGCTGCTTACCAATAATAATTTCGGCAATACCCTTGTCCGGAGTGTCCTCGTTATAGACTTCATCCCGATAGACGAACATGATCACATCGGCATCCTGCTCAATCGCACCGGATTCCCGCAGGTCCGAGTTGACCGGGCGCTTGTTGGGCCGCTGCTCAAGACTACGGTTCAACTGGGACAATGCCACAACCGGGCAGTTCAGCTCTTTGGCAATACCCTTGAGTGAACGTGAGATTTCGGAAATCTCGGCGGTACGACCTTCGGTGTTACCAGGCACCCGCATCAGCTGAAGATAGTCGACCATGATCAGGCCAATCTTGCCGCCATTCTCCCGGGCCACCCGGCGGGCCCGGGAGCGCATTTCTGTCGGGCTCAGGCCCGGCGTGTCATCAATGTAAAGCGGTTTGTCCTTCAACAGACTGACGGCGGAAGTCAGCCGGGGCCAGTCATCCTCCTCCAACTTGCCGCCCCGCACTTTGGTCTGATCAATGCGACCAAGCGACGACAGCATACGCATGGCCAGAGCATCTGCGGGCATCTCCATACTGAACACCAGTATCGGGGTGCCGGTGCTGATCAGGGCGTTCTCAACAATGTTCATGGCAAAAGTGGTCTTACCCATAGAGGGCCGCCCCGCCACAATGATCAGGTCAGCCGGCTGCATACCGGAAGTCTGGTCGTCCAGATCCCGGAACCCGGTGGTCAAACCGGTCGTCTGCTCGCCAGACTCAAACAGCTCTTCAATCCGGCTGAGTGTGGTAGCCAGGATGGGGTTGATAGCCTTGGGGCCGGAGCCTTCCTTGGTGCGAGCCTCGGCAATCTGGAACACACTGCGTTCGGCTTCATCAAGAATATCGTTACTCTTGCGCCCTTGCGGATTGAAGGCAGAATCCGAGATTTTGCCGGATACCTCCACCAACTGGCGGAGAATCGAGCGTTCCCGGACAATCTCGGCATAAGCCCGGATGTTGGCGGCCCCCGGTGTTTTCTCCGCCAGTTCTGCCAGATAAGACAGACCACCGGCATCCTCGATATCACCTGCCCGTTCCAGAAACTCCGCCAGGGTGACCACATCCAGAGGCTCGCTCTCGCTGGCCAGACGCTCCACCGCACCGAAAATCAGGCGATGGTCCTGCCTGTAAAAATCAGCCGCTGAAATAATTTCGGCAATCTCGTCAAACCGGCGGTTGTCCAGCATCAGGCCGCCGAGCACCGCCTGTTCAGCCTCGACCGAATGCGGTGGAACCTTGATGCGACTGGTTTCCGGATCAATAGAAGCAGGTTTCAGAGTGGAATTGGCCATAGACACCGACATCAGGGAATTGAACAAACGAGGTTACAAGAATACCAGAAAGCAACGGGCCCGAAACCGTCTCCGGCTCGGGCCCGTTTTTCAGCACAGAAACCTGCGGCTTCAGTGCTGGTTGAATCGACCTGTCACTGGGCTACCGATTACTCGGCAACAACCGCCAGCTTGATGGTCACTTCAACGTCTGTGTGCAGCTGCAGTTCGATGTCGTACTCGCCAGTCACCCGGATCGGGCCTTCCGGCAGACGAACTTCGCTCTTCTCGACTTCAGTACCACCGGTAGACACTGCGTCGGCAATGTCACGAACACCGATAGAACCGAACAGCTTGCCTTCTTCACCGGCCTTGGAGGTGATGGTGAAGGAAGCGCCTTCCAGAGCTTCGGCACGGGCCTGGGCGGCAGCCAGCTTCTCAGCAGCAGCTTTTTCCAGCTCAGCGCGACGCTCTTCAAACGCCTTTACGTTTGCTTCCGTAGCAGGAACGGCCTTGCCGTACGGCAGCAGGAAATTACGACCGTAACCGGCCTTAACCTTTACCTTGTCACCCAGGGAGCCAAGGTTTGCGACTTTCTCGAGCAGAATAACTTCCATCTCGTTAACCTCTTCGTGCTTTATTCAGCCGGACCGGCGGGTATACGCCCCCGGATATCCAGCCAGCTATCCACAAAAGCCAGAACCACTAACAGCATCAACAGATTGGGACCCAGCAGAACCAGAGCAACGTAAAACATTGCCAGCCAGTTTCCGCTCCACTGCTTTCGAGCAAACACACCGTGCACCAGAGCCAACCCGGCCAGAACCAGCGGGGTACCCGCAGCCCAGGCCAGCAGAATGGCATTCAGCCCCAGAATCGGGCCGACCACCATGGTGATGGCGCAGACTACAGCCACCGCCGGCGATAACCTGAGGCCATGGAACTCCTTGCGGAATCCACCGGGGTTATACAACCCCGCCTGCCACGACCTTGCCAGCATCGTCATACCGATGGCAGTGGCAAAGTAGGTACCGGCCATGCTGGCGTTCATGGTGTCCCGGATAACCTGTTCCAGTTCACCACCCAGCGCACGGGCCATTTCAGTGTTGTACTGCTCGTAAACCTCGACACCGGCCTGAACCAGATCGTTCAGCAGTGCCGGATACATCACAGGCAACATCAGCCCGGTCAGTATCGCCAGAAAGGCACCGGACAACAGCGCTCTTTCCCAGGACAGCGTCGTCCGGATAATGGATGCCATCAGCATCACCTGCAGCAGCACCACCAGCGCCGTGGGATCCTGGCCGTAAACGGCCCACCCGGTCGCCGGAATCAGTGCCCAGAGGCCGATGTTGAGCCCCTGGCGAATGCCCAGCCGAAGAACGACCAGGCCAGTTACCGCTGCGCCAATCCAGAACAGTAAGGGTACTGCGGTGGTAACCGCTGCAACCCCGCCAGCCTGCAGGGGACCGCGCATTACATACTGTGCCAGTGCACGCATGGTCCCGGGTCCTGTCCGTTAAAACTTAGTGGTCGTGACCGTCCGTATACGGCAGCAGTGCCAGGTAGCGGGCACGCTTGATAGCGGTAGCCAGCTGACGCTGATAACGTGCTTTGGTGCCGGTGATGCGGCTGGGCACGATTTTGCCGGTTTCAGTGATGTAGCCTTTCAGGGTGTCCAG
>JAJUKC010000132.1 GCA_029264995.1 Marinobacter sp.
CTTGGTAAGTCCCTCGCCTGTGATATGGAACGGATCAAGTTCACCTTCACCGGGTTCGATGCCTTTGCCGTTAGCGAACACGCCGGCCCAGTCGTCCAGTTGCAGGCCGCTGGTGAAGTGGTCACCTTCGGCGTACATCACCGCGACGCGCAGTTCGGGGTCGTTCTGGAGCTGGTAATAGGCGGCAGCGATTTCGTGGTACATGGCCCGGTTCATCGCGTTCATTTTTTCCGGACGGTTCAGGCCTATTTTCAGGATGTGGCCTTGTTTTTCTATGTTTACGAGTGACATTGGCGTTTTCCTCGACTTTGGGCGCCTAGCCTGTTTGTTTGGGTGCTCGCACGATCAACGGGTAGAGCTTTCCGGGACACGCTGTGAATACGTCCCTGTACGCTTGACTGCAGCATCCCTGCTGCAGACAGTCCCGGAAAGCTCTACCCGTCGCTCGTGCCTCAAACTTGGCAGTAATGCTTAAATATTAAGTGCTGCTTTCGGTCAGTTTTTGATGACTTAATTCCTACGTCTGCAGAGCCTGCGAAATGCACCAGTGCTCGGGCGCGTTCGGCCGGTGGGCCTTTCCGGGACCGTTGAGGGCCATGGACGGCCCGAAACGAGCCTACAGGGACGTACTCGTGGGCGTGTCCCGGAAAGGCCCACCGGCCGAACGTGCTTACCACCAAAACAGGCAGGCTACGAACAGGACCAAGACTCCAGAACTAGAACCAGTCGGCCTTCATATTCAGACACGTATCATCCTGATTGCGCAGCAACACCAGATCCTGGGCCACGGTGGGCAGCTCCCAGTGGAAGAAGTACTGGGCGGCCTGGAGTTTGCCCTGGTAGAAGTTGCGTTCGCTGTCGCTATTAGCAGAGGCCAGAGCTTTCGCTGCCGCATTAGCCTGACGCAACCACATCCAGGCGACGATGATGTGACCGAACAGGTGCAGGTAGCAGCTGGCGTTGGCCAGGGTTTTGTCTACCTCACCACCCATCAGGGATTTGCCCAGACTCTGGGTGACTTTCACCGCCTGCTGCAACGTCTCACTCAAAGACAAAGCCCACTGCTGGCAACGATCGGTGGTGGCCGCTTGCAGGTCAACCTGCATTTCCTGCATCAGCAGTTGCAGGCCGTGACTCTGGTCTTGCCAGATCTTGCGGCCCAGCAGGTCCAGGGCCTGGATGCCGTTGGTGCCTTCGTGGATCGGGTTCAGGCGGTTGTCGCGCCAGCATTGTTCCACCGGGTATTCACGGGTGTAGCCGGCGCCGCCGTATACCTGGATCGCCAGGTCGTTGGCCTTCGGGCCGTACTCAGAAGGCCAGGCTTTGATCACCGGGGTGAGCAGGTCCAGCAGCTTGCCGGCTTCCATTCGTTTCTGCTCATCCGGGTGGGTGTGCTGGTCGTCCATCAGGCGAGCACCATACAGGCACAGCGCCAGGCCGCCTTCGCTGTAGGCTTTCTGGGCCAGCAGCATGCGGCGTACGTCGGCGTGGTCGATGATGGGCACCTGCGGGCTTTCGGGGTTCTTTTCGCTGGCTTTGCGGCCCTGTAGGCGATCTTTGGCGTATTCCAGGCTGTGCATGTAACCCCGGTAGCCGATCACGGCAGCGCCAAAGCCAACGCCAATGCGGGCTTCGTTCATCATCTGGAACATGTATTTCAGGCCCTGATGGGGTTCGCCCACCAGATAACCGTGGCAAGGGGCGTCGTCGCCGAAGCTGAGGGCGGTGCTGGTGGTGCCGCGATAACCCAGCTTGTGAATCAGGCCGGCGAGGCTGACACCGTTGCGTTCGCCCGGGTTGCCGTTTTCGTCGACGTGGAATTTCGGGACGATAAACAGGGAGATGCCTTTCACACCGGCCGGGGCGCCTTTGATTTTCGCCAGTACCATGTGAACGATGTTTTCGGTGATGCTCTGTTCACCGCCGGAGATGTAGATCTTGGCGCCTTTGATCAGGTAGTGGCCGTCGTCGGTGGGCGTGGCGGAGGTGCGGATGTCCGCCAGGCTGGAGCCGGCGTGGGGCTCGGTCAGGGCCATGGTGCCGCTGTAGCGACCACTGAGCATGTTGGGCAGGAACTTTTCCTTCTGCTCGTCGTTGCCGAACACGCGGATGAGGTTGGCGGCGGCTGTGGTCAGGAACGGGTAGCCGGCGGTACCTGGGTTGGCAGCGGTGAAGAAGCCGTTGCAGGCGGCCATGACGGATTCCGGCAGTTGCATGCCGCCAAGGTCGTAGTCGTAGCGGCCGGCGAGGAAGCCGGCTTCGGCGTAGGCGTCGAAGGCCTGTTTGACGTCTGGCAGCATCTCGACCTGGCCGTTGACGAATCTGGGCTCGTCTTTGTCAGCAGCGCTGTTATGGTTGGCGAATTTTTCTTTCGCCATTTTGTCGGCCGTTTCGATGACAGCGTCAAAGGTTTCTTTGCTGTGTTCGCTGAAGCGCTCGCGCTGGGTAAGGGATTCAGTGTCCATCACCTCATAAAGTTGGAAGGCAAGGTCGCGGCGGTCGATCAGGGTGTCGGTCATTCTGGGTCTCCTGTTTATTGCCGTTAGCGTCTCACATACTCTGCGGTTGTTGGAATTGTCATTTTTGACTTATTCTTGGTTGAATCCGCCAACCTTTGTTCTGACAAGACGGCCACTGTCGTGGGTATTGCCTTCCGGGAGACGCCGTGAAGCCGTGCAGGAGCCAGCTTTTGAAAACCGTCACCATCATCGGCTTCAACGGTGCGTTAGCCAGCGTTATCACAGGGATGATCGACCTGTTTCGCCTCGCCGGGGTGACCTGGGCACGTATTCACGGGGAGCAGCCTTCTGCACAGTTCAGAACCCGGCTGCTGACCGAGAACGGTGAGCCCTGCCAGTGCATCAATGGTGTGACAATTCTGGCCGATGGTTCCTGGCAGGGTGTTGATGATCTGGGTGCAGATGACGTGCTGATTATTCCGACCATTGGCGCGCCCATTGATGAAATTCTGAAGACAAACAACCCTTTGATTCAGTGGCTTTCACAGTTTCAGGACGCAACTCCCGGCGATGTCCGCGTAGCAAGTAACTGCACCGGGGCGTTTTTTCTGGCCGCCGCCGGGTTGCTGGTCGGGCGGGAGGCGACGACGCACTGGGGCTTCAGCAACCAGTTCCGGGAGCGGTTTCCAGCGGTGGATTTGCGGCCGGAGAAGCTGGTGACGGTTGACGGGCCGGTGGCTTGTGCCGGGGGTGGCATGGCCTGGTGGGATTTGGGGGTGTATCTGGTGGAGCGGCTGGCGGGGGCGCAGGTAGCGCGGGAGTTGGCTAAGGCGTTTGTGATTGATGCGGGGCGGACCAGCCAGGCGCCTTACAGTGTGTTGCAGGCCAGGCGGTATCATTCGGATGCTGTGGTGCTGGGGCTTCAGGATTGGCTGGAGGGGCATTTCCGGGAGGCGGTGTCTGTGGCGGATCTTGCCACGAGGGCCAGGTTGTCGGAGCGGTCGTTGCTGCGGCGGTTCCGGCAAGCGACCGGAGACACACCAACTACCTATCTTCAATTGCTGAGAATCGAGGAAGCCCGGCGGTTGCTGGAGAGTTCACAGGATGGCCTGGACGCGATTACCCGGGCCGTGGGTTATGAGGATGTGAGCTCTTTCAGCCGGTTATTTCGTAAGCAAACCGGGCTTTCTCCGGGGGCCTATCGTTCGAAATTTGGCCGTTAAATCCTTTGGTTGACTTGACCTGACCGCCCCGGCACGTATTATCAACCGTCAAGTTTCACAGACGGAGCAACCATGACCGTAAGGTC
>JAJUKC010000062.1 GCA_029264995.1 Marinobacter sp.
GGGGTAGATGAACAGGATCATCAGCGCGCCCCAGAGGCCATAATGGATCGGCCCGGACACCCCGTAGGTGTACCCGGAGGTAGCTGCCGCGTAGAAAGACGCAGCCCAGATCCAGGTGGCGGTCATACTGGCCGCGCCCATACCGAAACCGACATGGTGGCCGGCTACCATAAAGCCGGAGGTATCTTCTTTTTCCTTGCGAATCAGCAAGGTCAGTAGGTAGGTACCGCCGTAGAAGGCGGCAAGCAGTAACAATACGGTGATTGCCGAAAATTGGGTAAATCCGTTCTCGTTCAAATCTCAACCTCTGTTCAAAACGACAGAAACCCACCGGCCGTCTGCAACGCACTGGTTGCTCGCCAGGGTGGAGCCATTCGTCTGGAAAGTCCGCACACGCGGAGGTGTTGCAGCGGGGCAACGAAAGGTGGGCAGGGGCGCCCGGAGGTCAGACTTGCTAAGGGAAGCTCAGATGGGCCAGCAGGCCACGAAAGTCTTTAGATGTCATGGTATTTTCTGTCCTCTTCACCACAAATAGAAACAGCCCGGAGGAGGGAGCACCAAACCATACGCATTTGGCACCCCCTAGTCCAGTCTTTAGAGGACAGAATATTAGTGTACGATCAGATAATCCGTGAGAACCGCTGGCTGGCGCCCTCTTTACGGTAAAGATCGAAAATCTGGCAAATGGCCCGAATCAGCAGGCGACCGGCCGGCTGAACCTGCAGCACGGAACCGGAATCAGCAATCAGCTCGTCCTGGATCATCGGCTTCAGGCGGTTCATTTCATCCGCGAAATAGCGGTCAAAATCTTCATTCCACTGTTCGGCAAACTGCTTGCGGTCCAGTCGGAACTGGCAGATCAGCTGCCCGATCACCCAGCGGCGGATACGGTCGTCGCGGGTCAGGCCCACGCCACGAATAATCGCCAGTTGGCCAGCATCGATGGACGCCTCCCAGGACGGCAGGTCGTGGTTGTTCTGGAAGTAGGCATCGTCGGTCTGGCCGATGGCGGAGACACCCAGGGACACCAGGTCACAATCCGAGTGAGTAGTGTACCCCTGGAAGTTCCGATGCAGGCGGCCTTCGCGCTGGGCCACCGCCAGACTGTCGTCCGGCTTGGCGAAGTGGTCCATGCCGATGTATTCGTAGCCAGCTTCCAGCAAACGATTGATGGTGTTGTGCAGGATGGTCAGTTTCTGCTGCGGACTGGGCAGAGTATCGGCCTGAATCCGTGTTTGCGGATAGAAACGGTCCGGCAGATGCGCGTAGCTGAACACCGAGAGCCTATCCGGCGACATCTCGATCACCGACTCCAGGGTTTCGGCAAAGCTGTCCGGGGTCTGGTACGGCAGGCCGTAGATCAGGTCCAGGTTGATGGAACGGAAACCGATACGACGGGCTTCGTTCAAGACCGCATCAGTCATGTCCCGGGGCTGGATACGGTTCACCGCTTTCTGCACTTCCGGATTCACATCCTGCACGCCCAGGCTGATACGGTTGAAACCCAGTTCCCACAGGGTGGACAGGGTATCTTCGTCCACTTCCCGGGGATCAATTTCCACGCTGTAGTCCCGATCATCGCCGGACTGCAGGTTAAACAGCTCACCGTAACCAGCCATCAGGTGCTGCATCACATCCCGGGGCAGGAAGGTGGGCGTGCCACCGCCCCAGTGCAGCTGCTTGACCGGGCGGTCTGCACCAAACAGTTTCGACTGGATGGCCGCTTCTTTCAGCACCCGCTCCACATAGGGCATGGCCTTGTCGCGCTTCTTGGTAATCACCTTGTTGCAGGCGCAGTAGTAGCAAAGGTGCGCACAGAACGGCAGGTGGGTATACAGCGAGATGGGCCCGCCAGCGGCCTTACTGCGGCCAGCCGCCTTGACCATGTCTTCAATGGAATAGTTCGGGGTGAACTCCACCGCTGTTGGATAGGATGTGTAGCGAGGTCCGCTCAGATCATAACGGCGGATGAGCGCCTCATCCCAGATGAAAGCGGGCAGGTTGTTTGCTGCAGCGGTATCAGAAGCCATAGTAAAACTCTAACGTCGAATAGGATCGGCATGCCGGAAAGCTCGCATTATGCCTGACCGGCGGCTGTCACGATTTGATGCGAATCAGCTGAGTGTACCAGCTTACCCAATGAACCACCCTTGCGCCCATGGCGTATTCTGCCTACCCCTTAAGGATAAACTCAGCCGGAGTCCGCCATGGCCAATCTCATCCTGATCCTGGGTGATCAGCTCAGCCACCGTCTCTCTGCCCTTGAGGGCGCAGACAAGGACAACGACCTGGTCGTGATGGCCGAGGTCCACAGTGAAGCCAGCTACACCAACCATCACAAGAAGAAGCTGGTGTTCATTTTCAGTGCCATGCGGCACTTTGTCGATGCACTGGAGGAGGATGGCTGGCGGGTTCACTATCAGCGCTATCACCCGGACAATCCGGCACAGTCTATTGAACAGGTAATAGCGGAGCTGGTGCGGAAATACCAACCGGAGCGAGTCATTACGACAGAATGTGGTGAGTGGCGTTTACACGAACAGATCAGCCGCTGGCACAAAACACTGGGCATCCCAGTGGAAATCCGGCCAGATACCCGCTTCGTCTGCAATATTGACGAGTTCGCCCGCTGGGCCGACGGCAAAAAGCAGCTGCGCATGGAGTTCTTTTATCGGGAAATGCGCAAAAAAACCGGTTTGCTGATGACCCCCGAAGGCCAGCCCGAAGGTGGCCACTGGAACTTTGACGCCGATAACCGCAAGAAATGGACCGGCAAGCCGCCTGCTCCGACTCCGTTCCGGGAGGAGCCGGATACCATCACCACCGAAGTGATCGAACTGGTGAACGAGCACTTTTCGGAACATTTCGGCACCACAGACGATTTCCACTACGCCGTCACTACCGAACAGGCCCGCCAGGCCCTTGGCCACTTTATAGACTTTGCCCTGCCCTGCTTCGGCGACTACCAGGATGCCATGTCAGACAACGAAGACTGGCTATTCCATTCCATCCTGTCCCCCTATCTCAACACCGGCTTGCTGGATCCCATGGAGGTGTGTGAAGAAGCGGTACGGGCCTGGCACGCCGGCCGGGCACCGCTGAATGCGGTGGAAGGCTTTGTCCGCCAGATCATCGGCTGGCGGGAATTCGTGCGCGGCATCTACTGGCTGCTGATGCCCGGTTACGCCCGGGAAAACCGTTTGGGCAACAGCTGTGAGCTGCCCTGGTTCTACTGGACCGGCGATACAAAGATGCGCTGCATGCACAAGGCCATAGACGCCACGGCCCGCAACGCCTATGCCCACCACATCCAGCGGCTGATGATCACCGGCAATTTTGCCCTGCTGGCCGGGGTGAAATCGGAAGCCATCTGTGACTGGTACCTGGCGGTGTATATCGACGCCTTCGACTGGGTGGAGCTGCCCAACACCCTGGGCATGGTAATGCACGCCGATGGTGGCTACCTGGGCTCCAAGCCTTACGCCGCCAGCGGCAAATACATCCAGCGCATGTCTGACCACTGCCAGAACTGCCACTACCGGGTGCAGGACGCTACCGGAGACCGCGCCTGCCCGTTCAACAGCCTGTACTGGCACTTCATTGACCGGCACCGGGAGGATTTTGCCAACAATCCACGAATGACCATGATGTACCGCAACTGGGACAAGCAGAAGCCAGAACGGCGGGAAGCCCTGCGGGCAAGGGCAGACTGGGTTCTGGCCAATATCGAAACACTGTGATCCGACTACGCCGAATGAGGTACGGAAAAGGGGGATTATGACTGCTATGCTCTTGCCATTGTCAGCAATCTGGACGCTTGAGTACGCAGATGGATGCCCGCAGCCTGATTATCGGATTATGCCTTGTTCTGGTCTCGGTGACCGTGAGGGCCGACCACCATGTGTTCAGCCTGTATACCTTTCTGGCGCCGCCTTACCAGTATACGGAACCCCAGATTCCGGTGGTTACCGGTGAAACCACTGAAACCATCCGCTGCGCCCTTAACAAGGCCGGACTCCAGGCCCGAATAAGCCTGATGCCCCAAAGCCGGGCTCGTTACTCGCTGGAACGCAATCTGGTGGACGGCTACTTTGCCGTCGGGCCATCCGAAGAAATGGATCAATCCGCCGTTCGGTCGCACCCGGTCGCCCTGGAGAAGTGGCACTGGTTCTTTACCGCCGAAACCAAACCGGATCCCGGCAAGGCAAGAATTGGTGTGGTCGGTGGCAGCAATGAAGCCATCTGGCTGGAAGAAAGTGGCCTGAAGCCGTTCATCACGGTCACCGGGGCTGAGCAACTACCGGCACTGCTGGTACGAAAGCGCATTGATCTCGCCCTGATGGACCAGCGTGCCATGAAATATCTGCAAGACCAGAAATCCGGGGTAGATTGGTCACTGAATTCCGAATTTGTCCGGTATGCGCCTTTACACCTGTATGTGAACCCTCGCTTTGCCGAAGGCCACCCTCGCTTCCTGTCCGGATTTAACGAACGTCTTGCCGGCTGCGCCATGCCAAGCATGCAACTGTCCGAACAGGAAGCAACAGAAGTTCAAGGGCTGGCGCAAGCGCTGATGGCGGATCTCTCCGGCATCATCAATCTGACCAATGCCATCTACCAGGGGCCAACCTACGACAACCTGACCGATATCCTGACCAAGGATACGCTCTGGCAGGCGCTTGCGCCCCACCATCCGACACCGCTGGCTGGCGAAATACTTGAGCTGCCGGCTTCCCGGGCAATGACAGCCTGGCAGGCCAGCCACGCACCACTCGTTACCGAGGTCCTGCTGACCGACAAAGCCGGGGCGCTGGTCGCCATGAGCCGCCTGTCCTCAGACTACTGGCAGGGCGACGAGCCCAAGGTTCAGGAAATCGCCCTTGAAACCGACCGAGGCGTTGAGAGAAAGCGCGACATGTGGATTTCGCCGATTCGCTACGATGCCTCCACCGCCCGTTTCCAGGTGATGGTCAGCTTTCCGGTGCCGCTGAATGAACCCAACAACGGACGCGAAGGCGTGCTGGTACTCGGGCTCGACATCGAACACGCTCTTCACAATCCCCCCGCCTCCGGCTCGGCAGAATAACCAACATCTTCCAGAGTCAGGGCGGCCCGACTTCGCAGGCCAGCACCAGAGCCCAGAACTCGGAGAAATCATTAACCACTACATCCGGTTTGTCCGGGTGTTTGTGAGTACCGGGGAATATCCGGTTCAGCCACGGCAAATCCCACTGTGCGCCGTTGAAGAACACAGCGGTCATGCCGGCCCGTTTGGCCGCGATGATGTCGGTGGTGGAGTCACCCACGTACCACACACTGGGGTCCGGTGGGTAATCCAGCTTCTGGACGGCCAGCAGTAACTGATCCGGGTGGGGCTTGCGCAACAGTGTGTCATCACCACACACGTTAACGTCGAACAGGTGTGTCCAGCCGGTATCTTCCACCGCGGCCAGTTCGTGCTCGAAGAACTCCCGGTCCCGATTGGTGATCACGCCCACCTGGATACCCAGCTTGCGCAGCCCCTCCAGCATTTCTCGCACCCGGGGTTCAAAGGCTTTCACAGTGCCATAGTGATTCCGGTAGTGATGATTAAAGGCTTTGTGGGCAACCTGCTTGGCGTCCTGATCCTCACCGAACAGCACTTCAAAAATATCGGTGCGGGAGATTTTTCGATCAGCCTTTACCTTGGGGTGCAGTTTGGCGAATTCCCGCACGTAAGCCACCAGGCGGGCATCTTCCGGAGTTTTGCTGTCTTCCGGCGCCACCATCCGGTCCATCAATCCCAGCTTGTGAAAATCCGGCAGCATGTCATCCACCGCGTGGTACATGGCATCAAGGGTATCCACCAGGGTGGCGTGCCAGTCGAACAGGATCACCGCCGGGCGAATCAGTTTCACCACCGCCGGGTGCCAGTCCGGCTCGATGCGGGGCTCCGGCCGCTCTGGCGCCGGGAAGGGTTTCGGGCGCACCTCTGCCGGGCTGGCAGCAAACGCTTCAGGTTGCTCCCGCTCCAGCAGGGCAAGCAGGTCCATCAGGTCTTCAAAGCTGTCGAGAACAGCGGTCGGGGCGTCCCGTTTTGTGAACCAGCCGCTGATCCGGTCCGGCTCCCAGCAGGCGCCGTTGTAGAAGACACCGGCCACATCGGCATGGTGTGCGGTGAGCATATCGACATAGCTATCCCCGATGTACCAGACGCGTTCATCTCTTGGGATCGACAGTTTTTCCAGCGCTTTGAGAATCACCTCCGGATCGGGCTTGTACTCGGTGACATCATCGGCACACACGGTGGCATCGAACAAATGCAGCCAGCGGCCTTCGTCGACAATCTGCAGTTCCCTGTCCAGAAACTCCCGGTTGCGGTTGGTGCACACCGCCAGCTTGATACCCAGGGCTTTCAGCGCCGACAGATACTCATAGGCGCCGGGCTGAAACGGTTTCACCTGGCCGAAGTACTTCCGGTAGGCCTGGTTGTAGGCTTTATGGGCGATCAGCTTGGCAGCCTTGTTCTCACCAAAGATGGCGTTGAAAATATCCGTTCGGGAGACCCGGCGCTCAGCCAGAATCCGCGGGTGCAATCGGCGATAGATGCGAATGTAACGCACCAACCGGGCATCGTCTTCGGTGCGGCACTGGTCTTCAGGCAGCAACTGCTCCACGAGGCCCAGCTCTTCCAGTTGCGGTAACATCTCCTCCATGGCGCTGAACATGGCATCATGGGTGTCCACCAGGGTACCGTGCCAGTCGAAGATCAGGACCGAGGGTGGCAGGATGTTGTCGTCGAATCGGGACATGGCAAAACCTCTGGAAGCTCAGTCACGTATATCCACACACCTCTTTCAGTTAAACCCATAAACCGCCCATGCACAATAAACCGCACTTACCTGAGAAAATCTGCCCGGCCTGCCACCGCCCTTTCACCTGGCGCAAGAAGTGGGCAAAGGACTGGGACCAGGTGAAATACTGCAGTGAGCGTTGCCGGCGCAATCGGGGGCCGCACTGATGGCAGTCGTGGTCTGGTTCAAACGGGATTTACGGGTGGAGGATCACGGCCCACTTTACGCCGCTGTGCAATCGGGGCAGCCGGTGGTGCCCTTGTACGTGGTGGAGCCGGAATACTGGCAGCAACCGGACACCTCCCGCCGGCAGTGGCAGTTCGTTGCGGAGTCTCTCGAATCCTTGCGCAAGCAGTTAAAACGCCTGGGCAGTGATCTGCTGATTGCTCACGGGGAGGTCATCAGAACCCTGGATGACCTGAAACAGCAATACGGCATCACACAGGTGTTCTGCCATCAGGAAACCGGCGGGGACTGGACTTTTCAACGGGATAAAGCGGTGATTGCCTGGTGCCAGAGCCAGCAGATTGAGTTCCGCGAATGGCAGGGCTTTGGTGTCGTTCGGCGACTGGTCAACCGGGACGACTGGGACCAGCACTGGAACCGGATCATCAAAAGCACACGCCTGCCTGCACCCGAGGGGATTCGTTCGCTGGATACCTCCGGCTGGCCGCAGAGCTTACCCGCACCCGCCCAGCTTAACGGTGACCCGTGCCCGGATCGTCAGGCCGGCGGCAGCGAACGGGCCATTGCCCTGCTGGATTCGTTTCTGGAACGGCGGTGCGTGGGTTATCAGTACAACATGTCCTCACCGCTTACCGCACCTCGCGCCTGCTCACGGCTCAGCCCTCACCTGGCCTGGGGCACCATCAGCCTGCGCGATGTCTATCAGCAGTCAAACGAGACCGGAGACCACCGCAACACGCTGCCCCGCAAGAAGAAAAGCCTCACCAGCTTTCGCTCAAGGCTGCACTGGCATTGCCACTTTATCCAGAAGCTGGAGGATGAACCGGAACTGGAATTCCGTGCCATGCATCGGGAACTGGAGCACCTGAAAACCGGACCAAACAACAGCGAGCGACTGCATCGCTGGCAGGAGGGCCAGACCGGCTGGCCGCTGGTGGATGCCTGCATGCGCAGCCTGGAGCACACCGGTTGGATCAACTTCCGCATGCGGGCCATGCTGATGGCGGTGGCCAGTTATCAGCTATGGCTTCACTGGCGGGACCCGGCACTGCACCTGGCTCGACTGTTTACCGATTTCGAGCCCGGCATTCACTATCCCCAGGCCCAGATGCAATCAGGGCTCACCGGCATCAACGCCCTGCGCATATACAACCCGGTGTTGCAAAGCCAGAAACTGGATCCGGAAGGTGAGTTCATCCGCCGCTGGATACCGGAGCTGGCCGGCGTCCCGGCAGAGATGATCCACACCCCATGGCTGATGACGCCGGCCCAGAAGCAGCGCTTTGGCGGCAATACCTATATTTCACCAGTCTGTGATCATGAGCAGGCAGCACGGGTGGCTCGCAAGGCGGTCGGGGAGTTCAGGAAGCGGCAAGTGAGCCAGACAGAGACGGACCGGGTTCTGAGCCGCCATGGCAGTCGAAAGGGGCCGACTCAAAACCGGCCCAAGACCGGCAATACGACCTCACCATCGGCATCCCAGCTCTCGCTGTTTTGACTCTGGCGCGATACTCGCCTCACTCGCTCTCTTCATCGCTCTTTTCCATGTTAGACAGCACCAGCACCGCACAAGGGGCATTGACCGAGACATACTCCACCGTTGCCTTGCGCAACGGCCAGTGGCTGCCACCGCCCCGGGAGACCAGAATCATCAGGTCTGCACACAGCTGTCCGGCCAGTGCCACCAGTTTCTCACCGGCCGAGCCGGCCACCACGTGCAGGATCGCATCCCGGTTCAGGGGCAGGTATTTCCGGGCCAGCAGGTCCAGGTGGTGCCGCACCTCATCTTCTTTATCTGCCGGAGCTTCTTCGGTTACATGGGGAAAGAAACCGCTGCCACCAGGGTTGAAGACACTGGCCAGGTGCAACTCGCCACCCTCCTCCAAAAGATCCAGGGCCACTTCCAGTGCACGCTTGCCCTCCCCGTCGTCTTTCGGATCAATCGCGATCAGCAGCTTCCGGTACATAGTCTTTCTCCTGTTTGGGTTCGGAATCGGCTTCCACTTCCGGGAAGGCGCGGCCTCGCACCAGCTCATCCACACTGTAGCCCCGATAATCGGCGTGCAGGGCGCGATAGAGGGACACCGCCATAAACAACAGCAAAATACAGAACGGTAAACCGAGCGACGTAATCACGTTCTGCAGAGCATCCAGCCCGCCTGCCAGCAACAGAGTGGCCGCAATGACGCCCTGGGCCGCCGCCCAGAAAATCCGCTGGCGAATCAGCGAAGGCTGGTCGTCCCGACGGGTCAGCATATCAATCACCAGGGAGGCGGAATCGGAGGATGTGGTGAAGAAAATGACAATAATGACCACGCTCAGAGCGGATGCCAGCTCTGCAAGAGGAAAGGCTTCCAGAAACGCAAAGATAGCCACCGAAGGATCCTGCTGCACCTGCTCCGCCAGCGCCACCTGGCCATTCATCTCTACATTGATGGCAGAGAGACCGAAGATACCAAACCACACCAGCGTAAACGCGGTTGGTGCAAACAGCACACCGGCAACAAACTCCCGAATGGTTCGCCCGCGGGAAATCCGGGCGATGAAAATACCCACATAGGGTGCCCAGGAAATCGTCCAGGCCCAGTAGAACAACGTCCAGTTGCGTTGCCAGTCCGACTCGCGAAAGGTTTCTGTCCAGAACGCCAGCCAGGGCAAGGCATCAAAATAATCACCCACGCTCTGAACCATGCCCTCGGCAATAAACACGGTAGGACCCACCGCAAAAACAAACAGCAGCAAGACAATAGCCAGAAGAATATTCAGCTGGGACAGCCGACGAACACCCTTGTCCAGGCCGAGCGCTACCGAGGTTGCAGCGATACTGGCAATAACCGTGATCAGCAGGACTTGAATCCAGCCTGCGGAAGGAACGCCAAACAGGTAATTCAGCCCACTGTTCAGCTGCAGCGTGCCCAGCCCGAGCGACGTCGCTACCCCGAACAATGTCCCCAGCACGGCAATAACGTCCACCGCCACCCCCAGGGGCCAAAAGTGCGTTCACCGAGAATCGGGTAGAACAGGCTGCTGATCCGCATGGGCAGGTTGTGACGATAGGCAAAATAACCAATGGCCAGCCCCGGCATGGCAAAGATGGTCCAGGTGTGAAGGCCGAAGTGATAGAGGGCGATGGTCATGGCATCGGTAGCGGCCTGTTCCGTGCCGCCCTTCACACCATCAAATGGCGGATTGGCAAAGTGGGACACCGGCTCTGCCACACCCCAGAACATGAGGATAGTGCCAATGCCGGCAGCAAACAGCATGGTAAACCAGGTGAGATTCGAATAGTCCGGCCGACTGTCATCCGCTCCAAGGCGAATACTGCCATAGCGACTGACCGCCAGGCCAAGAAGAAAGATCAGGAGCGAAGACACCGCCAGAATGTAAAACCAGCCCAGGTTACGGGTCACCCAACCGGTCAACTGCCCGAAGCTGCTTGCCACAGCCTGGTCAAAGGGAATCGCCAGCACCACGAAGAGCGCGGCTATTCCGGCCGAGGTAAAGAACACTCCAGGTATTGTCTGCAAGCCCAACCGGTGTTGCAGCCGCTCCAGCACAGTCGTCTCCTCATTCCATGAAACCACTGAGCCACTGTACCATAGTGACTGTTTCGTCTTCGGGCTGAGATTTGACCGATGTCAGGCATTAAGGGGAATACAGCATGAAAATCGGAGAACTGTCCCGGCAGGCTGGTGTCCCGGTGGAAACCATCCGTTATTATGAAAAAATCGGGCTGATGGCCAAACCAGAGCGCGCCGAAAACGGATACCGTTACTATCGCCAGGAGCACCTCGACCGCCTGCTGTTCATCCGGCGGTGCCGCAATCTGGACATGGCCCAGGACGAGATTCGTGAACTGATCCGGCTGGCCGAAGAGCCCACTGCCGACTGCTCAGACGTCAATGCCCTGCTGGCCCGACACCTGTCCCATGTTCGGGCCCGGCTGGACGAACTGAAAAGCCTGGAGCAGACGCTGGTCAATCTTCAGAATGCCTGTTCAAACCCACGGACCATTCGGGAATGCGGCATTCTGGGCGGGCTCAGCGAGGAATTGGCCACCATCCCGGAACCCCCGGCATCGGATAACCACGTACCGGGCACTCATGGATCAGGCCATCACGACTAACAGGTGTTGACCCTGTAGCAACTACAGGGTTTTTAATAGAGACATTCAACGACTGGAGGTCTCTATGGCGTGTTCCTGCTCTGCACCTGAACCCAAAACTCCCGCTCCGGGGTTCCGAAAAGCGCTTTGGCTGGCGCTGTGGGTGAATCTGGTGATGTTTCTGGTGGAAGGCTTCGCCAGCCTGCAATCCGGGTCCGTTTCCCTGATGGCCGATGCCATCGATTTCTTTGGCGACAGCGCCAACTATTTGCTCTCTCTGAGCGTTCTGGGAATGGGGATGCTCTGGCGCGGGCGGGCAGCCATGGTAAAAGGTCTGACCATGGCCGTGTTCGGTCTGGTGGTCTGGGGCCGGGCCGTCTGGGTGCTGCAAAGTGGCATCACCCCCGAGCCACTGACCATGGGCATGGTCGGGCTGCTGGCGCTGGCGGCCAACGTGTTTGTTGCAGTGATGCTGTTCCGATTCCGCGAAGGTGACTCCGACATGCGCTCGGTCTGGCTCTGCAGCCGCAACGACGCTATCGGCAATATGGCCGTTATGGCCGCCGCACTGGGCGTGTTCGGCACCGGCAGCGCCTGGCCGGACCTGATAGTCGCTGCCATCATGGGTACGCTGGCCGTCACCGCCGGAGTTAGCGTGTTGCGCCATGCCCGGAGTGACATTGAAGAAGCCAAAGCCAGCAGTGCACAAACGGCCACAGCGTCCTGTCGCAATTCATAACTCAGAACACCCAGGCAATCATCACCGGAATGAAACCCAGTGCAAACAGCGTGCTGAGCAGTGTCGTGCCTGCTGCTTGCCTGGGTGATGCATCGAGCAGCGTGGCAATCACCACGGTATTGGCGGCAATCGGTGTGATGGAAATCAGGAACATGGCCTGATGCACCGCCGGTTCATAGATCCCCAGTAGCGTTGAATCCCCCCACCAGAACAGGATTGCCATCAGCGGCCAGATCACAAACTTGCCGAAGAACGCCATTGCTGTGAAGCGGATATTACCGGCCAATCCCCTGAAACTGGTGATGCTCATACCGATAATCATCATGCCCAAAATGCTGTAAGCCCCACGCAGGTTGTCAAACAGTGGCACAAAAATATCGGGAATTCGCACCCCCGCCAGATTCAGGACCACCGCCGCCAGAAAGGCATACACCGAAGGCAACTTGAGCACTCGCCAGAGAGCATCCTGAATGCTATAGCGGCCTCTGGCCGCCAGATAAAAGCCTACTGAATTTTCAAACAGGGTGGTGCCCAGCATACACACGATATAAAGCCCCAGCCCCTCCTCCCCGAACAGCAACAACGCCACCGGCACACCGAAGTACCCGGTATTTCCGGAGCCCACACACAGGGGAATGATATTGGCACTGCCATCAGAAAGTACTTTTTTGGCCAGCTTCAGCTGAACAAGCCCCAGTAACGACGAGGTTCCAAAAACGAGGAAGGGCAACAAGATGACTTCGGGGCTGAGCGGCGCTGCCATTACCCCCGAAAACACTACAGAGGGCGTGACGATATACAGCATGATGCCCGCAATATGCCGGCCACTGGCCTCCAGAAAGCGACCTGCAATCCAACCCAGTGCAACGGTGACATAAAGCGGAAGAAGTTTAAGCATCAGGGCCAGGGCGGCAGACATGATTTCTCCGGGCATAAAACCGTGAAAATACAACCAGCGGGGCAGTCTACCACCTACCCATCAAGAGGTAACTCCCCAGCGCAATAGAGAAACCCGGGATCATCTTTGATAATCATCAATAGCATTAGGGATGCATCTTTATATCCTAGTGGGGCAGTCAGGTATTCGTAACAATTAAGGAGAGAGACCAATGGCCGAGCGCTTTACCAAAAGCATGGCCAGGAACATATATCTGGGGGGAAGTGCCTTCTTCGTCCTGTTGTTCCTGGCCCTGACTTTTGACACTCAGCTGCGTGCTATGCCCGAGCGGGATAACCGCGACGAGCTCACTGAACAGGTGGTGCGCGGCAAACATCTGTGGGAAGAGAACAACTGTGTCGGTTGTCATTCCATCATGGGCGAAGGTGCTTACTTCGCTCCCGAACTGGCCAACGTGTTTGACCGCCGTGGCGGCGGTGATACCGAGGTCTTCAAGGCATACATGAAAGCCTGGATGAACGCCATGCCCACGAATATTCCGGGCCGGCGCCAGATGCCGAACTTCAATCTGAGCGATTCCGAGATCGAAGACCTGGCCGCTTTCCTGGAGTGGACATCCAAGATCGACGACAACGGTTGGCCACCCAACATCGAGGGGTAAGGGAGCAGATATGAAATACGAATCTCAAAGGGTCGCCATGCCCTACTTCATCTTTGCCCTGATTCTGTTTGCCGGCCAGATTGTGTTCGGCCTGATTCTGGGTCTCCAGTACGTTGTGGGTGATTTCCTGTTTCCGGAAATTCCCTTCAACGTTGCGCGGATGGTTCATACCAACCTGCTGATTGTCTGGCTGCTGTTCGGCTTTATGGGCGCTACCTACTACATGGTTCCGGAAGAAGCTCAAACTGAATTGCACAGCCCGCTGCTGGCGTGGATTCTGTTCTGGGTGTTCGCTGTAGCCGGCACCCTGACCATTCTGGGCTACCTGTTCGTGGACTACGCCACCCTGGCGGA
>JAJUKC010000101.1 GCA_029264995.1 Marinobacter sp.
GGATCCAGCTGCCTGAGCATCATGCCGAGAGTAGCGCTCATGACGCCCCCTCCGACCAGCACTACGTCTGCCTGTCTTACGGCCATTGGTTTTCACCCTAGCTTAGTGTTGAAGCCTGATGCCACTCCACGATCAGCAAAGTGGCCTGTCGGAAGCCGGCCTGGCGCGAGGTAGACGGCGCTGCCGTGAGCTTCCGGTATGAGATTGAGCGCGATTATCCCGATTTTTAACGGAATAATAAATTGCGATTGTCAATCGACGTGTGTCGGGCAAACTATTTTGTTTGCAGCAATTCTCGCCTGTTTTGTTAACAATATCAGCGCCACTTTAGTCTGATACCCCGGCGCCCAACCATTGGATCATCCGTATTTACCTGCAATTGCTCGCACCGGAGTGCTGACCAATTGCCCCCTAATACGGTATCTTGTGCGCCAAATACTCAGCTCCGGGCTGCTGGCCGGAGTTTCCGACGTTAATCTTTTTGAGGTTTCTCTATGTTGATGGCCATCGGTGCCGTGATTGCCGGCCTGATTCTGCTGGTCTGGAGTGCGGACAAATTTGTGGAAGGTGCGGCCGCCACGGCCAAGCACCTGGGCATGCCTACCTTGCTGATTGGCATGGTGATTATCGGCTTCGGCACCTCCGCTCCGGAACTGGCGGTTTCTGCCATGGCCGCGTCTGACGGCAACCCCGGCCTGGCTCTCGGAAACGGTTACGGCTCCAACATCACCAACATCGCCCTGATTGTTGGCCTGACGGCCATCATCGCGCCCATCGCCGTGCACTCACAGGTCATCCGTAAAGAACTGCCACTGCTGGTGGTGCTCACCCTGATTGCCGGTGCGCAACTGATCGATGGCGAACTGAGCCGGCTGGATGGCTGGGTACTTTTGGGCGTTTTTGCTGCGGTGATGGGTTGGTCTATCTATCAGGGTATACGCGGCAAAGGTGATCCACTCGGAGGGGATGCCGAGTCCGAAATCGTTGCCCACCCAATGCCACTGAAAACCGCGCTTATCTGGCTGGTGATCGGGCTGATTCTGCTGATTGTCAGTTCACGGCTGCTGGTTTGGGGCGCGGTCGCCATTGCCCAGAGTCTGGGTGTGAGTGATCTGATCATCGGCCTGACTATTGTCGCTATCGGCACATCGCTGCCGGAACTGGCTTCGGCCATTGCCGCCGTCAAAAAGAACGAGCACGACTTGATCCTGGGCAACATCCTTGGCTCCGGAATCTTCAACACCCTGGCCGTGGTGGGGCTTGCCGCGGCCATTCAACCGTTGTCGGTAGACCCCGAGGTGCTGTACCGGGACTGGACATTAATGCTGGGCCTGACTCTGGCGCTGCTGGTCATGGGCTTCGGCCTCACCGGTTGGCGCAAGCTCATATCCAGAGGTGACGGCGTCCTGTTGCTGGCCGCTTACATAGGGTACACCGGCTATCTGTTCTCTACGGTGGTCTCCGCTGCCGCCTGACCATCTCCAGCGGGGCAGTTTATTCTGCCTCGCCGTTGCCCAGCAATTCCTCCAGATTCTCCCGCACGCCCGCCATAATCTCCGCGATGTCTTCCTTGCTTTTTCCCGCCGTGTCGATGGGGGTGCCCACACGCACATCCACCGGCTGCCCCAGGTTAATCTGCCAGGTACGCGCGGGCAGCACCCGATGAATGCCCCGAATCGCCACCGGCACAATCACGGCCTGAGTATCCAGCGCCAGGTGAAAGCAGCCTTTCTTGAACGGTAACAGCTGACCGTCCGGAGAACGGGTGCCTTCAGGGGCTGCCCACAACACAATGCCACTCTCCATCATCTGGCGGGCCTTCTCCAGATCCTTCACCGCCCGATTGCGATGGGAACGATCAATGGACGGAAACTCGGCCGCTCGCATGGCTTGCCCCAGCAGGGGAATTCTGAACAGCTCTTTCTTGGCGAGCATGCGGATTGAACCTGGCAGTGACACAAAACTGACCGGTATGTCGTAGTGGCTGGCATGGGTGCTCATGATGATGTAGCGCCGGCCATCGTTGAAGTCCGGCACTTCTCCGCGAACAACCAGGCTGGCCCGAACCAGCCGCAACAACGCCGCCGACCATTCCCGGCAATATTTGTCGACAATCGGCCGGTTCAGGCGCCCGAACAGCGCCCTCAACAGAACCAGTAGCGAGTACAAAGCAGTCAGCCCAACAGAGCCAATTACAACGCCGGCACGGCGCAGCAGCGTGGCAGATTCAGTGAGCGGACTCAGGTTCAGGCGCTTCATCGTCAAATACCTCAGAGACATCCCAACCGGCCATACCATAGCCGGACAACAACGGCGGATTATACCGGCTCCCGGGCCCACTGAATAACACCCGAATATTTGATCAATTATTGATCACCCACTATACGTAATAAGGTTATACATGCGCGAAGTGATCCGCGCAGCTTCCCGTCCGTGAACAAGACCAACGATTGGAGACGGAACATGAAAACCGAAACAACCCTCGAGCGGGGCCCGAACGACCCAGGCCTCACCAGCCCCTCCCGGCGCAGCATTCTGATCGGTAGCGCCGGCGCCATGGCCGCGGTCAGCCTGCTGGGCTTCAGCCGGCTTAGTCCCGCCGAAGAACCCAAATCGCTACCGGATTATGCAGCCTGGAAAGAACGCAGTGCTCTGATTGTCCACAGCACCAATACCATGGAAACCCAGCGCGGCGCCATCGGCAATGGCGTCATCACCGCCAGCGACCGGTTGTTTGTGCGCAATAACCTGCCGGCCCCGCCAGCAAGCATCACTGACAATCCGGATGCATGGGAAGTCCGTGTTGAAGGCGTGAATAATCCGCGCACCCTCACTGTCGGTGAACTGAAATCCATAGGCGTGACCACCGTCGCCTCGGTACTTCAGTGCTCCGGCAACGGCCGTGCGTTCTTCCCCCACGGAGCCGGCGGGACCCAGTGGTCCGTAGGCGCCGCCGGTTGTGTCATGTGGACAGGGGTGCCCCTGCGCGATGTGGTCGACGCCCTGGGTGGAGCTGTGGATGGTGCACGATATATCACCGGAACCGGCGGAGAGAGTCTGCCGGATGGAATCGACCCAAAATCGATCATGGTTGAGCGCTCAATACCCACCCGCGCCCTGGACAGCGCCCTGCTAGCCTGGGAGATGAATGATGAGCCACTGCCCCACACCCACGGAGGGCCGTTGCGACTGGTGGTGCCCGGTTATTACGGCGTGAATAACGTTAAATATGTGAAACAGATTGCCCTTACCGAAAACCAGACCGATGCCAAGATCCAGGCCTCGGGCTATCGGGTGCGGGAGGTCGGTAAGAAAGGCTCACCGGACCAGCCCTCCATGTGGGAGATGAACGTAAAATCCTGGGTCACCTCACCACTGGAGTCCGGCCAGAAGGGACGCAATATGATCTACGGTGTGGCCTTCGGCGGCACGGTCGCGTTGGATAAAGTGGAAGTGTCGACCGACGGCGGCAAGAACTGGAAACCAGCGCGGTTCCTGGGGCCGGACCTGGGACCCTATGCCTGGCGTCCTTTTGTCATGGCCGCCGATTTGGGCCCTGGTGAACACCGTATTGTCAGCAGGGCCACCGATATGGAGGGTAACAGCCAGCCCGAAGGGCGTATAGATAACGAGCGTGGCTACGGCCACAACGGATGGAGTGACCATGGCGTAACGGTCACCGTCGGTTGATCCTCAGCGGGCAGAACCGGAGCAGGCTCTGCCCGCTGATTCCAGATGCGAAAAACCATGAAAACACAGCTTCAGGCACTGATGGCCGCCGGCCTGTCTTTGGCCCTACAAACTGCGCATGCCGACAACGAATCGGGGCGTGAGATCTTTACCGAACTGGCGCAACCGTCCTGCACCATCTGTCACACTCTCGCAGACGCCGGCTCCTCCGGGACCATCGGCCCCAACCTGGACGAACTGCGCCCGAACCGGGATCAGGTTATCCGGGCCGTGACCAGTGGCGTTGGCGTTATGCCCGCCTTCGAAGAATCGCTCTCCGAAGCCCAGATTCAGGCGGTAGCGGATTATGTGGTGTCTGTCACCGGGCCGAAATAGCGGAGCCTTTTACTCCGTTTCGCGGAATTCCATGGCAATGGAGTTCAGGCAATAACGCTGCCCGGTAGGCGGCGGTCCATCAGGGAACACATGGCCCAGGTGGCTGTCGCAACGGGGGCAACGAATTTCGGTGCGGGTCATACCAAGACTGGAGTCCTCCAGATACCGTATATGCTCCGGGTCGAAGGGCTGGAAGAAACTCGGCCAACCGGTGCCGGAATCAAACTTGGAATCGGAGCTGAACAGCGGCAGGTCACATAACCGGCAGTGATAGGTGCCGGCCTTCTTGTTATCCAGCAACGTGCCACAGAAGGGCCGCTCGGTACCGTGATCGAGCAGTACCCGGCGTTCTTCTTCAGAAAGATGCTCAGCCCGGGCTTCCACTTCTGCCCGGGTTAACGGCGTCAGGTCGTAGCCTGCTGCAGATACAGTCATGGGTGCCTCCTCAGGCCTGGTCCGGGTCGTCTTTGCTGAATTCGGGCTTCAGCTGTTCGGGCCAGGTGTTGGCCAGTTTTTCCATCTTCGGTGCCGCTACCGCCAAGATGTATGGCTGCCAGGGATTACGGGCGGCAAAATTCTGGTGGTGCTCCTCGGCCGGATAAAAGGCTTTCAGCGGCTCCAGAGTGGTGACGATGCGATCCGGATACACGCCGGCGGCATCCAGCTGGCGGATATACGCCTCGGCTACATCGTGCTGCTCTGGGGTCTCATAGAATATCGCGGAGCGATACTGGCTACCGACATCGTTACCCTGTCGGTTGAGCTGGGTCGGATCGTGAGCCACCGAGAAGAACAGCTTCAGTAGTTGGCCGAAGCTGATCCGTGCCGGATCGTAATACACCTCGATGACTTCGGCATGCCCGGTTTTCCCGGTACAGACCGCCTCGTAGTTCGCGGTACTGGCCTCACCGCCAGCATAACCGGAGGTCACACGCTGAACACCGTCGACCGCCAGAAACACCGCTTCCACACACCAGAAGCAGCCCCCCGCCAGCACAAGCCGGGACTCACCGGCGGCTTCAGACAGATCCTGTTCAGGGTCTGGAAAACGACTCCTGGGAACACTCAGGCCGGGCAGATTGCATGCATCGGTCATGGGGCACTCCGTACACTGTACATCGTCGAATGATCACTGATTGTGGCGTCTCAAGGCTGAAAAGCCAAATCAGCACCTGTAATTTGCACTACCCAAGGCAACAACCATAATTAAGACAGGAACCACTGATAAGGTTCCGCTCGGCATCAGGGATAACAGCATGACCGCACGGGTTCGCGTAACGGAAGATCAGGATGAGCTGCTCCACTACCGCCTGAGCCTGAGGCTCGGGCCCGTTCATGCCCGTCAACGCCTCGGCATTGAGCAGGAAACCGAAGCCCGGGTGTTCGGGCGAGACAGGCGCTCGTTCCACCTGGAAAACCTGACCAACGCTCCGGGACTGATTCGTTTCTGCCTGCAGGCAGTGGGCCTGCTGCGCCGGGCTCAGGCGAACAGCCTGAAACTGACCACCGAGCATAACGCCTTTGTGTTACCCGATCTGCCCTCTGCCTTTGAGGGCTTCCGCATTCTTCACCTGACCGACCTTCATGTCGATATGGACGAAGCCAACCTTCAGGCAGTTATACGGCAAATCGCCCCGCTGGATTACGATCTGTGCGTTCTGACCGGCGATTACCGCCAACGCACCTGGGGGCCCATAGACGATGCTCTGGACGGCATGGCCAGACTGCGCAAAGCCATTCACGGCGAGGCCTATGCCGTGCTGGGAAACCACGACAGTGTGCGCATGGTGCCTGCCCTTGAAGACATGGGCTACCGCCTGCTGATGAATGAGATGGTACCGCTGGAGCGGGGCGACAGCCGCCTTTACCTGGCCGGTGTGGACGATGCCCACTACTACAAGGTTCACAACCTGCACCGGGCCGGCGACGACATACCCGCAGGGGGGATCAGCCTGTTGCTCAGCCACACGCCGGAGATCTGGCGGGAAGCCGCCCACGCCGGTTACGACCTGTTCCTCTGCGGCCATACCCACGGCGGGCAGCTCTGCCTGCCTGGCGGCATACCGCTGACGCTCGACTCCGATTGCCCGAGGCGCCTTGGCCGCGGGCTCTGGCAGGTAAACGGCATGCAAGGCTACACCTCACCGGGAGCCGGCACTTCGGTTCTGAATGTGCGCCTGAACTGCCCCCCGGAAGTGACCATTCACACCCTCACTCGCGGGCCCTGAGTTCAGTGTGGCTGTTTACGAATACCCAGGCGGTAAAACAGGGGAGAGAACAACATATTGGACAGTGCGAACAGAAGGGCAATGGCCAGAGCCTCCCACAGTGGCAGCGCCAGCCAATACCAGGCCAGCACCATGGGTAACATCGCCTCGGGCAGCTGATCCAACCAGACCGCCCGGGCGCTGGAAGCCAGTCCCATACGGCGCTTGGTAAAACTGCTGAGCATATCGCCCCACAGCGACAGGAAAGCAAACAGCGCTCCGAACAACCAGCCCAGGCCCACCCACAGGGCAAACAGCGCGCAGGTCAGAACGCCGGATACCAGACCACGCCAGGTTTTGCTCGGCCCTAGCAGCGGTCGGCCATCGCGCCATAACCGGCCACCATCGATGGGCCAGTTGCCGTGCTGATGGAACAACCGCGCCACCACCACCGGAGAACCGTTGGCCAGAACCAGCATGACAAACAACTCCAGCGACAACAGCACGGGCTACCTCCGGCGGGACTGGCTCAGGCGAGCCCTCCACGGGTCAGCTTGAGCGGATCCATCAGTTCTTCCAAACGCTGACGGCTCAGGCCAC
>JAJUKC010000003.1 GCA_029264995.1 Marinobacter sp.
AGACGGTTTGGAGATCAGTTGCGGCACCTTGCGAAATCCGGGCAAATGTCAAAATCATGTAAATCCGTTAATGCGGTGCCACTTTAAAAGAATCCGGGTTATTGAACCACCCTGATCATCATAACTTTACAAATTTAATGTTTCGCTAAATCATGTAGTTAAATGCGCTATTGAAACGATTTTCTAGAGATATCAAGCGCTCTTCTTTCATCGGAAACAGTCCACAGAATTACCGGAAATCAACACTCGGAAACGAAACCCTCCAACTCGCCATACAACTTGGTTACACTTGGCACGCTTTGTGGGTTACTAAAGCAAATCACCAGATTCCAGATTAAGGACGAATATCATGATCAAAAAGTGCCTCTTCCCGGTTGCCGGATACGGCACCCGTTTCCTTCCGGCCACCAAGGCCATGCCCAAGGAAATTCTGCCGATCGTTAACAAGCCTCTGGTGCAGTACGGGGTGGAGGAAGCCGCCGATGCTGGCATTCATGAGTTCGGCTTTGTCACTGGCCGCGGCAAACGCGCCATCGAGGATCATTTTGATATCAGTTACGAGCTGGAGCACCAGATTGCCGGCACCGGTAAAGAAGGCCTGCTTACCTCAATCCGGGACCTGATCAACAACAACACCTTTGCTTTCACCCGCCAGAGTGAAATGAAAGGACTGGGCCATGCCATCCTCACCGGCCGCAACCTGGTGGGCGACAACCCGTTTGCGGTCGTGCTGGCAGATGACTTCTGCGTGGGCCCGGAAGATGGTGACGGCGTTCTGACCCAGATGGTCAAGCTGTATAACCAGTTCCGCTGCTCCATTGTGGCCATTGAAGAAGTACCGGAAGACGAAACCCACAAGTACGGTGTGATTGCGGGTGAATCCATGAAGGATGGCCTTTACCGTATTACCGACATGGTGGAGAAACCGGCACCGGAAGACGCGCCCAGCAACCTGGCGATTATCGGCCGCTACATTCTTACTCCGGACATTTTCGACATTATCGAGCGTACATCGCCGGGCAAGAATGGTGAGGTTCAGATTACCGATGCCCTGCTGGAGCAGGCGAAGAACGGTTGCGTGCTGGCCTACCAGTTCAAAGGTCAGCGTTTTGACTGCGGCAGCATCGACGGTTTCGTGGAGGCCACCAACTTCGTTTACGAGAACATCTACAAGAAGGGAAAGTGAAGGCCATCCAGGCCCTTTAGCGACCCAATAGCTGCAACACCATGCGCCGGTTATCTGCACTTGCCTTGCGGAACCGGCGCAGCAGCTCGGTTTCGTCATCACTGAGCTGGATGCGATTGATCTCCTGCTCGAGCTCCTTCAGCGCCACCGACAGATCATCGCTGTTACTGAATGCCAACCCCGGCAGTTCCAGTTGCCCATCCTCGCCGTCATCGTCCATATCCAGCAGGCGTTCCAGCGGTGTTTCGGTTTTCAGGCAAAAATCCAGCAGTTCACTGACTCCGGGATACCCTCTCTGGCGCGCGTCCGTCGCTTCCCAGCTGCGAACACGGGCCTCGTCCACGCCGCACATTTCAGCCACATCCCCCAGGGACAGCTGGCCCTGCTCCCGAATACGACGCAGACGACGGTTAAAAGATTGCAGGTACCGCATGGCTCCGTGCCCCTGAAAAGTTGGCCGAAAAAGTGAATCAAACCGGAAATGTATCGTACATATAGCTTTGGACACAATCTGCCTATACTGAAACGAACAACGAACGAGCAGGTACCACATGGCAAATGACGCACTGGACACCGATAACGCCTGGGATCTGGTACTCAGCGCGATCAACCGGAGCAATATCACCCTGCCCGTGCCCGGTTCTGAGCAGCCTGCGGTGAAAATCAACGGCAAAAGCTGGGAACTCATTCAGCCAGCCACCACCTGTTCACCGACGGCGAAGCCCCTACCCTGCATCTGATTGCCGGTGACTATCAGCCAGGCCCCAAATCGCTGGATCCGTCCGGGGTTACGACCGTGCCCTGCCTGGGCTCTGCTTAAAACAAAGCCCCGGTTTCTCCCGAACGTATCCTGCAGGTGTTACAGGATTTTGGACTTCGCAAAATATTTTCTGGCCAAAGCCTTTGATCTGCCAACCGGCTTCTGGTTAATCACCTTTGCGTTCTATCTCGGGCAAAGTGTACTTATCCTCCGGCACTGGCGGTGGCAGACCGACTTCGGCTGGGCCAACCGCGCCACGCTGCTGCGGTCGGTTCTGGTGCTGGCGCTGGTTGGCTGGGCTCCGTTCCTCGGTGACCACTCCTCTTCAGCAACCTCAACCGAGCTCTGGAGCTATGCGGTTATCAGCCTGATCGCCCTGTTGTTGGACGGTGTCGACGGCAAAATCGCCCGGGCAACAGGAAGCCATAGCGCCTTCGGTGCCCGTTTCGATATGGAGCTGGACGCGCTCTTTATCCTCGGGCTGTGCATTGCCACACTGGCTCTGGAGAAAGCCGGTAGCTGGGTACTTGCCCTGGGCCTGATGCGCTATCTGTTCATATTGGCCAGTTGGCCGTTGCCCTGGCTGAATAACCCGCTGCCAGACCGCTTCCGACGTAAGGCCATCTGTGTCTGGCAGGTGGTCACTCTGATGGTAGCTGTTGTTCCCATTACCCCTGCACTGTTTGCCAGCCTAACACTCGGGCTCGCTCTGGTATTACTTGCCTGGTCCTTTTTTATGGACGTGCGCTGGCTCTTCCAAAGGAGACAAAATCATGAAACTGTCATTTCCTGAAGCACTGGCAACCTCGATTCTGCTGACGACGGCTACGAGTGTCTATGCAGAGCCGGCGAAGTTCGAAGTGGACGAAGAGCACTTCTCCATGAGCTTTGAAATCATGCACATCGGCTACGCCCCGGTGATGGGCATGTTCCGGGATATTGAAGGTCAGTTTGAATACAACGAAGAAACCGGAGAACTGAATTCCGGGAAGCTGGTTTTCAAAGCCAGCAGTGTCTTTACCAACCACGATAAACGGGACGACCACCTCCGCAAGCCCGATTTTCTGGACGCCAGCAAACACCCGGACATTACCTTCGTAGTGAGTGACTTTGAAAAAACCGGGGACAATACCGGCATAGTGACCGGTGACCTGACCTTGCTGGGGCAGACCCGGCCGGTCGACGTGAACGTCACCCTCAACAAAGCGGCGGAGTATCCCATCGGCCATGAGGACTACACCCTGGGCATCAGCGCAGAGGCTGTCATCAACCGCAGCGATTGGGGCATGACCTACGGCCTGGAAAACGGACTGGTGGGAGATGAGGTGCGGCTGCGCTTCGGCTTTGAGGCCATCAAAGACAGTGGCTGGTTCTGAGTTTGAGAACCGTCTCGCAAAACGACATAAAACCTCTGCTATTCCGGCCTAATTTTTTGCCGTTTAAGACAATCCGACCCTATGGTCAAAAGTTAACCAAGCCTTCAATAACAATAACGGGGTCTGACAATGCCGTACCGGGCATTAAGCATAAGCCTGACCATCACCGTCGGTGTGGCCGGTGCCGTGTGGCTGCTCTCGGCCGAGAACGAGGGCAGCTTCCGGGGCCTTCAGCAAGACACCACCACTTCCGTTCCGGAAACGGTTTCCAATCAGGAGTCGGCCGCCGAGGCCAAATCTGCCGGGCCTGTTTCCAAACCACCCTCCGATAACGCATTGGGGTTCATGCTGGCAAGTGTCGCAGACGAATACCAACAGACCATTCGGTACCCGGACTATTCGGTGCCGCTGAGCAAAGCTCAGGCAGAGGCTTACCAGGGTAACCGCTACCACCCGGTCGTGCTTCCGCTGGAGGGCGATGGCAGATTTGTAGTGACGCTGGACAAATTCCGCTTCAGCCAGGGTGAACCGATTCTGGTGGTAGCCTCCCTGAATGGTCGCCAGGTGTTCGGCCAGTCACTGTCTGCCACCCTGGAGACCGCCGTAGAGCGGGACCGGGTAGCCTCTGCCCAGCTGGAGAATGCGGATCCCGGTTATTACCAGGGCACCGTCAGTTCCGATCATGCTCCCGGCGAGTACCGGTTGATTGTGGAAGCCCGGGTAGACGGCAAGCCCGTTCGTCATGTGTCTTCATTGACCATCGAACCGGATCTGGGCAGCTTCGAGGGCCTGGAAACCGCCTATGTGTCTGGTAACGACCTGGTCATCCCCGTGCGCTTCGACCCGGAGCAATCTGGCTACTACGCCCTCTCTGCACAGCTCTACAGCGGCGAAACGCCGCTGGCCCAATTACAACAGGAAACGGCCCTGGGCAGCAGCTCGGCCGTCATTCGCCTGAAAGCCCATGGCAGCGTGTTAGCCAATCGCGACATTCAGGGCCCCCTGCAACTCAGGCATTTGCAGATACGCCGGTTACCCGCCACCCCGGGCGACCGCACCGATTACGCCTTCGGCCCCGAGGAAGGCTATGAATTTTCACCGCCGGATCTGGACGGCCTCCGAGACCAGCCGGCGATGAATCCCGAATCAGAGCAACGGGCCGCCCTGCTCCGGCAGCTGGCGGACAAGTTCTGATAACACCACAACAATAAATCGGAAAGAAACGGAGCAACCAATGACAATGAAAAGAAGAGGATGCCTGAAGAAAACCGCCCTCGCGACAGCACTGGCAGGCGGTCTGTTTGCCACTGGCGCAAGTGCGCAGTTGGCCGGCCATAACGTGATTCTGGTTCACGGCTTCATGATGGATGATCTGTCGAACCCACCGGCAAACTTCCAGGAAGTCCAGCAGGCTGGCGAAGATAACTGGCGGGAATACTGGCTGAACCGCGCCGAAGCCCGTATCGACTGGGCCAGCAATGGCCGGGTAGAGGGTCAGATCGCCCAGCAGGCTTATCAGCAACTGCGACAAATCAGTCAGCAAGGGCTGTGTAACGACTACTGCGTTGTAGTCACCCATTCCACCGGCGATCTGGTGACCCGCCATCTGCTGGAAAACCAAGCGCGCTGGCTGCAATCGGAAGGCCTGCAACCGCTGAAAATCCTGGCAGTACTGGACATGGCCGGTGCCGGTGGTGGCACGGAACTGGCCGACCTGGCCGTGAGCATTGCCTACAACGACAGCTGGTACAACTGGCCGGTGAAACAGGCGGTCAAAGCCTTTACCGGCATTGACCCGGAGCCGGATAATCTGGGTGTGGTCAACGATCTGCAGACCAACGTTGCCCGCAACCTGGCCGTCAGCCCCAACAGCATTCCGCGCCTGCGGTTCGTTGGCGGTGGCTCTTCCTACGGCGGTATCACCAAACCCTTTATTGATGGCACCGACGATGGCGTGGTTCCCACCCATTCCGCCTGCGGAGCAACCAGTGCCAGCGGCATTGATTCCTGCTCCAACAGCATCAGCCTGGCTGGTAAAGTCAGCGGGCAGAACGGCCCGTCCGGGTTGTATTACAACCACTACCCGGTGCTGATGAGCGAGGGCGCCAACCATGGCGACGTGATCAATACCCAGACCGGCAACACCGCTGTCCCCGTGGTGAACAACACCACTCTGAACGGCCTGCGTGTGGACTTTGCCAGCCGCACCTACAATCAGCGTGCGTGGTGGCAGTTCTGGGGCTCTGGCGACCAGTACATTGAAGTGCCGAACTCCAGCCAGACCAGTCTGTCCAATCTTGTTTACACCACACTCAACAACTGATCTATCGTTGTTGCAACGGCTCAGGGATGAGCCACTCCCTCGGTTTTCGCTGCTATCTTTTTTAATTCGCAAACTATAGATTGAGCCCTCTGATTTTTATTGATGCCGGTTCAATCATGTCTGACGCCCACAAATCCGATCTTTACCTGGTACTCGTTACCCTGCTGGCGGCGATTGGCTGGATGCTGTCTAAAGAGGCGGTTTTAATGATGCCGCCCCTGATGTTCATGGCGGCTCGCTTTCTGATTGCCGGCTCCTTTCTCGCCCTGCTGGCCTTACCCTCACTGTTAAGGCTTAGCCGGGACCAGATACTCCGAAGCCTGGGCGTGGGCTTTGTGTTCGGCATTGCCATGACCTGCTGGATCATGGGGCTGTATCACACCGACAGCATGGGCGAGGGCGCGTTTCTGACCAGCCTGGGCGTGGTAATTGTCCCGATCATTGCCCGCACAGTATTTGGCGAACAGCAGCCTTTGAGCACCTGGCTGGCGATACCGATTGCGGTGGCCGGTCTGGCGCTTTTGTCCCTCGAAAACGGCTTCAGGCCAGACCCGGGGCAGCTCTATTTCGTTCTGGCGGCAACCATCTTTGCCCTGTACTTCACGCTCAATACCCGCGCCGCCAACCAACGCATCGTGGTCGACAAGCAAGGCAAAACGGTGGAGAAAAAGAAAGTACCGGCACTGCCGCTGACGGCCATTGCCCTGCTTACCGTGGGGACCGTGACCTTGGCGGAGTCCGCTATCAGCGAACGTTGGACTCACACACTGACCAACCCCGAACCCATGCTCTATGTCTGGGTACTGGCCAGTGCCTTGATTGCCACAGCGGGACGTTTCCTGTTGCAGACCTATGCCCAGAGCCTGTCGGTTAACAGCCACGGTGTAGTGATACTGGTACTGGAACCGGTGTGGGTTGCTGTCTTCGCGGTTGCCTGGTTCGGCGAAACCATGACCCTGCTGCAAATAGCCGGCTGCGCGCTGATTTTTGCCGCGCTTCTGGTCAATCGCTGGAACGCCCTGAGCCGCGCCATCAAGGCCCTGATGAAAGCGAAAAATCCCCCGCAAAGAGGTTGACCAGGGCACCCGAAATCCGTATATTTCCACCCCGTTGCAGGACAGGACCATAGCTCAGTTGGTTAGAGCGCTACCTTGACATGGTAGAGGTCCGCGGTTCGAATCCGCGTGGTCCTACCAATCCTGCAGAGAAAGTCGCTTACAGCTTTGCTGGGCGGCTTTTTTTGTGTCCGGGAGTTTTCGTTGGCCATCATCTAAGCTGGAAAGTTGGAACTGGTTCATGGTTCTGACGCTACCAGCTATCCCCGTCTTTTTTATCCTTCGCCTCCTGTTCCGCTTTGCGCTGACGAATCTTCTCAAGCTTTTCTTTGGGGATTTTCATATTTGCCCCATCTCGCAGTAAAAGCAGGCTTCCGACAATCATCGCGAAGGCGGCGAATATAAACAGCCAGCCAATCATTGGCATGTCGATAACTCCTTGAGGTGGCTTTTACTCAGTGTACACTCTCAGCGCTTGCTGTCATCAATGTGCCTTGAGGCACAAGCGCCTTGTCGACACTTTCCCCGCTCCGTATTATTGCCGGCAATCATCGTGAATCCTCTCCTTTCGGGCAAAACTCCAATGCGCAAACAGTTTGATGTCACCGTAGACCAGAGCACGACGACTGTGGATGCGCTTGCAGGCGCCTCGGGCCTGCCCAAGCAGCGCATCAAGGATGCCATGGCCAAAGGCGCGTGCTGGTGGACACAGAAGGGAAAACAGGTGCGTTTGCGCAAGGCCAAGCGGGAACTGAAACCCGGTACCCGTATTCAGCTGTTCTACGATGATCAGGTGTTGGCGCGCAAGCCGGAAACACCGAAGCTGCTGGAGAATAAAGGTCGTTACAGTATCTGGTTCAAACCCCACGGGCTGTTATCACAAGGGTCTCAATGGGGCGACCACTGCAGCTTGCTGCGCCTGGCAGAAATTAAACTGAACACACCCTGCTTTCTGGTACACCGCCTGGACGCTGACGCTGCGGGCCTGATGTTGATTGCCCATGATGGCAAGGCCGCGGCGGCCCTTTCAGAATTGTTTGCCGGGCGCGCCATGACCAAGATCTACCGGGCGCGGGTCGCCGGCAACCTGATGGCGGATGATCTTCGCCTCGACACGCCACTGGATGGCAAGGACTCAATCAGCCGCGTGACGACACTGAACCGGGATGAGGAATCAGACACAACGGATGTGGAGATACGAATTGAAACCGGCCGTAAACACCAGATCCGTCGACACCTGGCCGGCATTGGTCACCCGATTGTCGGAGATCGGCTGTATGGCACGGCCAATCCGGCCGGCCTGCAGCTTACCGCTGTTGAGCTGGCATTCCAGTGCCCCCTCACCCGTAAACCCCAGGTATTCAGACTTCCCGAACAGCTGCCATAAACAAGAAAGGCCAGCGTCACGGCTGGCCTTTTTCCAAGCGATGATGGACGTTCAGACGTTGTAAAAATCCCGATACCAGTCCACGAAGTTGGCAATGCCCTCTTCCACCGTGGTAGACGGCTTGTACCCCACATCGTTGATCAGGTCATCGACATTGGCGTAGGTTGCCGGCACATCGCCCGGCTGCAACGGCAGCAGATTCTTCTCAGCTTTTTTGCCCACCCGCTCCTCAATAATCTCGATAAAACGGGACAGCTCCACCGGGTTATTACTGCCGATATTGTAGATTCGGTAAGGCCCCTTGCTGGTGCCCGGATCCGGCTGCGCACCGCTCCAGTCCTGGTTCGGCTGGGCTACGTTGTCCAGAGTGCGGATAACGCCTTCAACGATGTCGTCGATGTAGGTGAAGTCCCGCTTGTGATGGCCGTGATTGAACACGTCGATGGGCTCACCGGCCAGTATCTTTTTGGTAAAGATGAACAGCGCCATATCCGGCCGGCCCCAGGGGCCGTAAACGGTAAAGAAGCGCAGCCCAGTGGTGGGCAGGTTGTACAGATGGCTGTAAGTATGGGCCATCAGCTCGTTGGCTTTCTTGGACGCCGCGTACAGGCTCAGCGGGTGATCCACGTTATCGTGCACGGAGAATGGCATAGTCTCATTGGCCCCATACACGGAGCTGCTGGAGGCATACACCAGGTGCTTGACCTCGTTATGGCGACAACCCTCAAGGATGTTCATAAAGCCGACCAGATTGGCATCCACATAGGCATGGGGGTTCTCCAGTGAATACCGGACTCCGGCCTGGGCTGCCAGGTGCACTACCCGCTCGGGCTTGTGTTCACGAAAAACCGCTTCCATGGCCTCGCGGTCGGCCACGTCCTGGCGTACTTCGGTGAAACCGGGCTTGTTCTGCAGCCGGGCCAGGCGTGCTTCCTTGAGATTGACGTCGTAATAGTCGTTGACGTTGTCCACGCCAATCACTTCATCGCCACGATCGAGCAAACGGTGAGCAAGATGCGAGCCGATAAAGCCGGCGGTTCCCGTAACGAGGATTTTCAAGATCTGTTCTCCATGAAAAATGGCGCCCGAAGGCGCCTTTTACTGTCCTGGTCAGAACGCCACGCCGACACTGGCGAAGGGTCCGGACATTTCCACATCCAGTTTGTCATCATCGTCTTCATAGTCGATAGACATCTGGCGGTAACCGGCCCTCAGCTGCAGCATGGCGAATTCGTACTGGCCATAAGCGTTGAAGTCGTGCAGGGAGTCGCCACTGTAGCTGATGACGTTGCCTTCAGCACCTACGGACACACCGGTGAACGGCAGGTCAAAACGGGCAGCGAGGTAGCCCATGGGGACGACGGCATCGACGGAGGTTTTACTGACTCGCCCCCCGATGGCGGTATCACGTAACACCAATTCCCCATCAAAATTGCGTGCTGTCAGGCCCAAGTCCAGATTCACCCAGTTATCCAACACTTCGTAGTACAGGGTGACGTCCAGTTGGTCAATATCCAAATCGGAGTTTACCTCAGCACCAGTATTCACCCCGATACCATCAAAGCCTTCCGGCCCGATTTCACCACGCCCACTCTGGGAAATACTGGTGTAATTCAACCGCACGTTTGGCAGCACCGGAATCGGATGCTCGAAAAACGCTGTGAAGTTCGCGTTGCTGTCGCTGTCGAGGTTGAGATCCTTTTCAATATCAACGGCCGAATCCTTGTTGACCACTTCGCCAGAGAAATCGGAATCCCAATAGCTAACGTTGGCGCCAACGCCCAGTACATCAGCATTGGCCAGCGGCGCGGCCAAAGCCAGTGAGCCACCTACAACAATCATCAGTTTACGCATAACGCACCCGTTTTTGTGGTTGTATTAGCCGGTCAGTCAAACTGTATGCCGAGACGACGACCGACTTCTTCGTAGGTTTCAATCACTTCACCAAGGCCCTGGCGGAAGCGATCCTTGTCCATCTTCTTGCGGGTTTCCTTGTCCCAGATACGACAGCCATCGGGACTGAATTCGTCACCCAGAACGATCTGGCCACCACTGCGGCCGAATTCCAGCTTATAGTCCACCAGCAGCATGCCGGCGTCGTCAAACAGTTTTTTCAGTACGTCGTTGACCTTATAGGTCAGCTCTTTCATCCGGGCCAGCTCATCGGCCTTGGCCCAGCCAAAGCTGACGGCCAGGGATTCGTTCACCATCGGATCGTGCAGCGCGTCGTTTTTCAGAAAGAGCTCAAAGGTGGGCGGGTTCAGCTCCAGACCCTCTTCCACGCCAAGGCGACGACACAGGCTGCCCGCAGACACGTTGCGCACCACACACTCGACCGGGATCATCTCGAGCTTCTTGACCAGGGACTCGGTATCAGACAGCAGCCCTTCGAAGTGGGTAGGTACGCCGGCCGCTTCCAGCTTTTCCATGATGAAGGCATTGAACTTGTTGTTCACCATGCCCTTGCGGTTCAGCTGTTCTTTTTTCTCTCCGTCAAAGGCCGAGGTATCGTCGCGGAATACCAGAACAAACCGCTCGGGATCGTCCGTGCGGTAAACCGATTTTGCCTTGCCGGCATATAGCTCTTCGCGCTTTTCCATTACTTTCTCCAAACGGCCGGTGGCCTCGGCCACCCCGTTAATCAATACAGATGTTCAAAGAGTCGGGTAAGCAGATCTGCTGAACTACGTTCACCCTCGTAGCTGTCGTGCTGCTCGGCGGTAACGCTCATGGCGTCGGCACCCTGCTGAATCCAGATTGTGTGGGTGTGGACCGGCTTTTCAGCATCGCTGAACCACGAGAACCAGCCCGGGCTGCGCTCGTCTTCTGTGCGGAAATCCACCTGCAACCAGCCTTCACTCCGGTTCAGATCCAGTATCGGCAGCCCCATTTCCTCCAGGGACCGATTGACCTCTGCCCAGGTGCGGCCGAAGTCCAGCTCTACCCGAATGGCAACCGCTTCATCCTGCTCCGACTGCAAGCGCACCAGCGGCTCGGATACCATGCCTGAGGCCGCCCGCGAGAAGGATTTGTTGTCCTCACGCTGTTTGAGGAAATCCCCCAGCTCGGCCAGCAGCACCCGCTGGTGTTGCTCGGAGGTTGCATTGGTCACCGTGCTACTGTCCCAGGGCAGAAGCTCTTCCGGAGCTTGCTCCAGCTCCAGAATACGCACGCGGATTTCGGTGGTTTTACGACGGATGCCAGGGGCCAGGCGGGCCTGCATCACCACTTTGGGTTCTGTTGCGGTCGGATTATCAGCGAGCCCCAGCAGCGTTCGGCTGCGCTTGCTGAAGTTTGCCAGTTCACTCTGGAGAATCCCAAGTTGCGGGCTGTCATGGGCGATGCCCAGGCCGCTCTCATTCATCCAGGCACTGACCACGGGCCAGAGTCGGCCCGGCACCTCATTGACCAGTAACCAGATACGGCCGTCCAGCTCTTCAATTACATAGTTTTCATCCAGAATCTCGGATGTCATATCTGGCGGACGGGGAATCGACGACGGGTAAAGATTGCGGGAATCAGCTGTGTTGATAGCCCGTATCGGCATGGTCTCACTCAGTCGGGAGCTGTCGAGACCTTCTGGCACCTGAATCGGCTCGCCTTCCGGCGCGTTGACATAGCCTTCGGAACGATCATCGATCAGACTGCAGCCGGCCAGGGCACTGGCAAGCACCAGCGCCGAAACAGGTCGAACGAACAAAACGGTTTTCTTACGGGCTCTTGCAGGAACCTGCATCGGGTTACTCCGGTTAACGGTAACGGTGGCCTCAGAGAACACCTGAGGCCTTGAGCGCGTCTTCCACCTCGCCGTGGAACTTTTCACTGAGCGGCGTCAGTGGCAGACGAATGCCCTCACCGATCATGCCCATGCGGTACAGCGCCCATTTTACCGGAATCGGGTTGGCTTCCAGGAACAGCTTGCGATTAAGCGGCATCAAAAGCTCATTCAAGCGGCGGGTTTCGTCTTCGTTGCCCGCAATGGCCGCTTCACAGAGCTCGGCCATGGCTTTCGGAGCAACGTTGGCCGTTACCGAAACATTACCTTTCGCGCCCGCCAGCATCAGATCCGCCGCTGTGGCGTCGTCACCGGAATACACCGCAAGGCGGCCACCCAGGGCTTCGATCAGCTCGGCGCCACGGGGAATGTTCCCGGTCGCATCCTTGATACCAACGATATTGGGGATATCGGCCAGGCGAACCACCGTCTCGTTCAACATATCGCAGGCAGTGCGGCCCGGTACGTTGTAGAGAATCTGGTTCATGCCCGGTACCGCTTCCGCGATGGCCTTGAAGTGCTGATACAGGCCTTCCTGGGTCGGCTTATTGTAGTAAGGCACCACGAGCAGACAGGCATCGGCACCGAGTTTGTGGGCTTCGGTGGTCAATTCAATGGCTTCGCGCGTACTGTTACCACCGGTACCGGCAATAACGGGAATCCGGCCGTTCACACGTTTTATGATATGCCCGATCGTCCGGATGTGTTCCTCCGGATCCAGGGTTGCGGATTCGCCAGTGGTGCCCACAGCAACAATGCCATGGGTGCCGTTTTCGATATGAAAGTCCACCAGTTTGTCCAGATCCTCCCAGTGAATATCACCGTTTGGATGCATGGGCGTGACCAGTGCGACAAGGCTACCCGTAATCATAAAAGCTCCGTCCAAATAAAACCGATATGGTAATGTTGGGCTCGAACTGACACAAGGGAATTAAAGGAGATGTCATGTCATCCGTAGCATTGAATCAACCCGTGCCAGAGTTTCAGGCTGAGGCCACTGGCGATCAGACCGTTCGCCTGAGCGACCTGAAAGGCCGGAACATCGTTATTTATTTCTATCCGAAAGACAATACACCGGGCTGCACCACCGAGGGCCAGGACTTCCGGGACAGAATGGAGGCCTTCGCTGCCGAGGACACCGAGATTTTCGGCGTCTCGCGGGATGGCCTGAAAGCCCATGAAAACTTCCGGGCCAAACACGGGTTTCCGTTCCACCTGATTTCAGACAAGGACGAATCCCTGTGCAAGCTGTTCGACGTTATCAAGCTCAAGAAGCTTTATGGCAAGGAGCACCTTGGCATTGAACGCAGCACCTTCCTGATCGACAAGGAAGGCGTGCTGCGCAAGGAATGGCGCGGTGTCAAGGTCAAAGGCCACGCCGACGAGGTGCTGGAGGCCGTCAAGGCCCTGTAATACCCTATTCCGCGATGGCTGGTGGCGGAGGCGACTCCTTCACCGGCCAGGCGGCGAAGACCGCTTTCAGCATCGTCGCCAGCGGAATCGCAAAAAACACGCCCCACAAGCCCCAGATCCCGCCAAAGAACAGCACGGCGACAATAATCGCCACCGGGTGCAGGTTATTCACTTCCGAGAACAGTATCGGTACCAGGACATTGCCATCAAGCGCCTGAATAATGCCGTAGATCACCATGACCCAGATAAAATGGCTGCCCCAGCCGAACGCAAACAGGGCGATCACTGCCACCGGAATGGTGACCACCGCGGCACCAATGTAGGGAATCACCACACTCAGCCCCACCAACAGGGAGAGCAGTGCCGCATAGGGCATACCGAGGAACTTGAAGGCGACATAGGTGACGCCACCGACAATCAGAATTTCCACCGCCTTGCCGCGGACATAATTGGCGCACTGCAGGTTTACTTCATGCCAGATGCGAACCATCATCGGCCGCTGCGGAGGCAGCAGACGGGCGAAAGAGTTCACCAGAACCCGGCGGTCTTTCAGGAAGAAAAACACCAGGATAGGCACCAGAACCATGTAGATCAGCAAGGCCACAAGGTCCGGAATGCTGGACAGCGAGAAGGACACCAGCCATTGAGTCAGGTGCCCTACTTCCGCCGAGATCTGCTGATACATGGTGTTCACAGATTCGACTGAGACCAGATGGGGGTACTGCTCGGGCAGGACTTCAAGATAGGACTGGAGCTCCCTGATAATCCGGGGCGCTTCGCCGGCAAGGGTACTCAGCTGAGTCCAGATCAACGGCAACAGGCCGAAGATAAAACCCACCAGCACGCCCAGGAACACCACAAACACACCTATCACGGCGATCAGCTCAGGCACACCCATCCGGTTCAGTTTCGACACCAGGCCCTGCAGAATGAACGCCACAATCAGGGAAGCGATGGCTGGCGCCAGCATGGCCCCGAACCAGATGATAAAGACGGTGCCAGTCACCAGCAGCAAAAACAGGATGACGGCTTCTTCGTCTGAAAAATATTTGTGGGCTAGACCGCGTAGAATTCTGACCATGAATAACTCCGGAAATTAACCGCCGCACTTTATCACGAAACGATATTCCCCATTACTCTCCGATTGGCTGACAAGCGTATGGGCCGACAATGCCAGCCAGGCAGGTATGTCCCTCAGTGAGCCGGTATCCGTGGCAACAACCTCCAACTCCTCCCCGGGGGTCATGGAATTGAGTTCCAGCTTGGTCTTCAGCAGCGGCATGGGACAACGCAGGCCGCTGGTATCCAGGGTTCTGTCAGCCATAATCAGCATTTACCATTACGTTTCATACAGTAACCAGGCAGGCATTATGCCGCTGGTGTTACTCTATTGCATCACAAGAGTTGGTAATACTCCGGAGAACTTGCCGGCTGCCGCCTTGTCAAACGGGCAACATGAATTCGAGGCACTCTCAGACATATGAAGTACCAGCAAGAAGGCCAACACCGCTGCTCCTGGGCCCTGATCGTTTTTCTGGCCCTCACCATGGCGGTCATCAGCCCGGCCACACGCGCGCAGTCGTCAGACCTGCCAAGCATCGGTGGTAGCGGCGGCCTGATTTCCGGACAGATGGAAGCCGATATTGGCCAACAGGTTATGGCCTCCATTCGCCGCTCCGCCCCGCAACTGCAGGACCCACTGGTTTATGACTACCTGAGCGCGATTATCTATCGCCTGGTGCCATCTGCACCGCTGGACAACCGCGACCTGAAACTGGTTCTGATTGACAGCCCGGCCATCAACGCCTTCGCCGTACCCGGCGGTGTCGTGGGCGTGAATGGGGGCCTTTTCCTCAATGCGGCAACCGAACAACAGTTTGCCTCGGTCCTGGCCCACGAACTGGCCCACCTCAGCCAGCGCCACTTTGCCCGCCGAATGCAGCAACAGGAAACCAGCGCTCCGCTGACGCTGGCAGGCATGATCGCCGGTATCGTGCTATCTGCAGTTACCCAGTCAGACATTGGCATTGCCGCCATTGCCGGCACCCAGGCCATGGCGGTACAGAACATGCTGGCCTACAGCCGCTCTCACGAACAGGAAGCCGACCGGGTTGGCATGGACATCCTGGCCAGTGCCGGCATGGACCCGAGAGGCATGCCCGAGATGTTCGAAATCATGATGCGCCAGAACCGCCTGCAGGGGAATCGCCTGCCGGAATACCTTTCCACTCACCCCCTGACCCAGAACCGGGTTGCCGACACCCGAAACCGGGCCGAACAATACCCTGATACCCGGGTGCAGGATGGCCAGGAATACCACCTGGTGCGCAGTCGCCTGCAGGTGCACTACAGCGAATCCCCGGAAACGGCGATAGAAACCTTCGAGGCCTACCTGGCTCGGGAAGACGCCCAGCGCAACGATGCTATCCGCTATGGTCTGGCGGTGGCTTATCAGGAAAGCCGGCGCTACGATCAGGCCGAACAGTTAATGCGGGAATTACTGAAAGCCAACCCCGGGCGCATCACGTTCCAGGTATCACTGGCGGAGGTTCTGATCAGCCAGAAACGGTATGCCGACGCCAGAGCGCTTATGCAAGAGGCACTGGCACGCAATCCCGGCAACTATCCCATCACATCCACGCTGGCGGGCATTGAGATTGCCGATGGTAACGGGGCCGCCGCTGCCGACTACCTGAGGGAACTGACTCGCCGCCTGCCCAGCCAGGAGCAGCTATGGTTGAGACTGGCCGAAGCCGAAGGTATGGCTCGGAATATTGTCGGGGTGCACCGGGCGAGAGCGGAATACGACGTACTGATGGGCGATCTGAAATCAGCACAGCGGCAATTGCGCCAGGCTCAAGAAAAACTGCCGGCCGGCTCCGCCGAACGCCAGGTCGTCAGCGAGCGCCTTGGAGAGCTGACCAACCGGCTTCAGGCGCGCGAAGCCGGTTAGCGATAGCCCATAATTTTCAGGCGTTACCGGCGGCCTTGAGATTCATATTGGCGGTAAAGTCCAGCATCCGGCGCAGCGGGCGCAGCGCGTCTTCTCGCAGCGCATCATCCACATGCACTTCCTGGTCGCCATGCTCAAGCACGTGCAGCAGGTTCTCCAGGCCGTTCATCGCCATCCAGGGACAATGGGCGCAGCTTCGGCAGGTTGCGCCGTTACCGGCGGTGGGCGCCTCAATCAACGTCTTGTTGGGCGCAAGCTGTTGCATCTTGTAAAAAATGCCGTTGTCGGTTGCGACGATAAACTCTTCATTCGGAAGCGTTTGCACCGCGTGAATCAGCTGCGAGGTTGAACCGACTACATCCGCCATCTGCACCACCGCATCCGGTGACTCCGGGTGCACCAGTATCGCGGCATCCGGGTACAGGGCCCTGAGGTCTTCCAGGCCACGGTACTTGAACTCTTCGTGCACAATGCAGGAGCCGTCCCACAGCAGAACGTCTGCGCCTGTGGTTTTCTGCACATAGCCACCCAGGTGCTTGTCCGGCGCCCACAGGATTTTTTCGCCTTTGGCGTCCAGATGCTCAACAATGGCCTGGGCACAACTGGAGGTAACAACCCAATCAGCCCGGGCTTTTACCGCTGCCGAGGTATTGGCATAAACCACGACGGTGCGATCCGGGTGCTGATCACAGAACTCCGAGAACTCGTCTGCCGGGCAACCAACATCGAGCGAGCAGGTCGCCTCCAGAGTCGGCATCAGAACCTTTTTCTCCGGATTCAGAATCTTTGCCGTCTCTCCCATGAAACGAACGCCGGCAACGACAACGGTGGATGCCGGGTGCTGGTTGCCGAAGCGCGCCATTTCCAGTGAGTCCGCCACACAACCACCGGTCTCTTCTGCCAGCCGCTGGATGTCCGGGTCGGTGTAATAATGCGCTACCAGAACGGCATCCTTCTCCTTCAGAGCCACCTTGATCCTGGCCTCGAGATCAGCTTTCTCTGAGGCGCTCAGGGGCTTGGGCTCCGCCTGATGGGCGAGATGTTCCTGAACCAGAATGCGGTCTTGCGCTTTAGTCATCACTTATTCTCTGATTGACGTTAACGGCCAGAGTATATCACTTCTGCCTTTGGTTTCATGATCCTGCAATGTGGGTATGCCAGGTTGCAGGATAGCGTCCGTCCTGTGGGTATAGGTGGGTTCTTGCGGGCAAAAAAAAAGAGCCTTTCGGCTCTTTTTTCCGCAAACCCCGTGGTGACGGCTTGCCTTGTTGGTGGGTCGTGAAGGATTCGAACCTTCGACCAATTGGTTAAAAGCCAACTGCTCTACCAACTGAGCTAACGACCCCTAACTGGCTGTGCTGGCTTTTCATCCAGCGAACGCGTGGCACAAACCTCGCGCTCTGAATTTGGTGGGTCGTGAAGGATTCGAACCTTCGACCAATTGGTTAAAAGCCAACTGCTCTACCAACTGAGCTAACGACCCAAACGAGGCGCACATATTACTGATATTTTTTTGGTGATCAACCCCTTTTTTTCATGGTCGACCAACTTTTTTCAATGACCGATCAAGATCCGTGCAGGTTGACCAGATACCGATCAACCCTGGGCGGAATCCAGATACTTCTGCGCCAACTCTGCCGCTCCGGAATCCGGGTACTGCTCAACCACCGAGTTCATCCGGCGCCGCGCTTCGTCTTTTTCGCCCAGACGATCCAGGGTCACACCCAGCTTGTAGACCGCATCCGGTGCCTTGCGATGATCACTATAGCGCGTCGCAACGATGGTAAAAGCCTGACGGGCCTGCTCCAGCTGGGGTTTCGCCAGATAGACTTCACCAAGCCAGTAATAGGCATTAACGGTGAGGTCGCCCTCGGGATAGGTATCCACAAACTCGTACAGGCGCGTTATCGCCGTGTCGTAGTCTTTCTTGTTACGGATAAGGTCGATAATGTCGTTATAGGTTTTCTGCTCTTCCGGTTCCGGCGAGCGATACACCCGGGCAGGCGTCAGTCTTCCACTATCTGCTGAAGCCCCCGCTGCGGCCGGCTGCTGGGCTGCACTGGCCCCGGACTCGACGGCCTTGGACAGCTCCAGTATCCGCTGATCCAGATCCACATAGCGGTCCCTGCCCTGCTGTTGCAGGCGACTGATCTGGTGTTGCTGTTCTTCAACCTGGCCCCGCAGGTCTCGCACTTCGCGCTGCAGTTGCTGAATCATGTAGAACAGCTCTGCCGTGGCCTGGTTGTTGCCGGCCTTACGCTGGGCCTCGGAACTGTTGTTCTGGAATGCGGGTGTGGACGACTGTGCATGGATGACTCCCGCCAGGCCAAGGCCCAGCGGGATCAGCACGGCCGCCATGAGCTGTTTTCTCATGGATACGTCCGTCTAGGTCGGTTTTACTGGAATACCAGCTCTACGCGACGGTTCTGTGCCCAGGCACTTTCAGTGGAACCACGCACGGCCGGCTTTTCTTCACCATAGCTTACGGTTTCAATCTGGCCACGGGAAGCGCCGTTTACGATCAGGAAGCGCTGTACGGCATTCGCGCGGCGCTCACCCAGAGCCAGGTTGTATTCTTTGGTGCCACGCTCATCCGCATGACCTTCCAGGCGTACCTGCTGACGCGGGTTGTCCGCCAGGTAGCGAGCGTGGGCAACCAATACATCGCGGGCGTCCGGCTTGATTTCGGACGTATCGAAATCGAAGTAGAAGGTGGTGATGTCACGCAGGGCTTCCTGCTCGGCTTGCTCCTGAGCGGCCCGGCGCTCGTCATCAGTCAGCTCGGAGGCGGAAACGCCGGAGCCATCCGCACCACCGTAAACGGTAGAACCGCCATCCTGATCAATCGCGGCCACGTCAGAACCGTAGGCACCCTCTTCCATGTTCTCACCGGTGGAGCTACAACCAGCAACCAGGCCGGCGGACAGGAGCATGGCAAACGCTTTTGTAGAGAAAGACATCTTCATCACGTTATTTCCTCTTTTCAGGTCTTCGTTGAATTAATTCAGTTCAGTGCATTTTCAGCGGGTAACCGGCCCCCAGGCCGGCTCCCGCACTTCGCCCTCGGAGGCCGGCAGGCTATACGCCGCACCTCCGTCTGCGGATACCACGGTCAGTACGCCTTCCCCATTCTGACGGGTTGCGTAGATCAGCAACCTGCCATTGGGAGCCACACTGGGTGATTCGTCGGAACCGGTTCGGGTGATAACCGTCTCTTCACCGGTCTCCAGATTGGTTCTGGCGATATGGAAGGTACTGTCGCGCTGATGAACGTAATACACATAGTCACCCGTGGGGCTCGGTCGCGGCCTTGCGTTGTAGCGACTGCCAAAGGTAATTCGACGCGGTTCAGCACCCGGACGTTCCATGTGATAGATCTGCGGCCCGCCGGAACGGTCAGAGGTAAAGTAAATACCCCGGTCGGCATGGTCCCATGCGGCTTCGGTATCAATCGCCCAATGGTCGGTCAACCGCGTCAGATTGCGGCTGGCAAGATCCATTCGGTAGATCTCGGCGTTGCCGTCGCGGGACAGCGTCATCAACAGCGAACGCCCATCAGCCGACCAGGCCGGTGCCGAGTTCAGTCCCGGGAAGTCCGCAACCTTCTGGCGCTCACCGGTGGCCAGTTCGTGGACAAAAATAACCGGTTTGCCAGTCTCGAAGGAAACGTAGGCCAGCTTTTTGCCATCCGGCGACCAGGCCGGTGACAGAATCGGCTCCCGGCTTTCCAGCCGGACTTTGGAGCGCTTACCATCCACATCGCTGACCTGAAGCCGGTAACGGGTCTGCTCGCCCTCACCAGACACGGTGATGTAAGCCAGCTTGGTGGAGAATACACCGGGAGCTCCGGTAATAGCCTCATACACCCGGTCACTGATGTGGTGGCCCAGCGATCGCAGGTTAGAGGCAGGAACTGCCGCCGTTTCACCAAGAATCCGCTTCTCCTGGTTAACATCAAACAACTCGTAGCGGGCCTGAATCCGATCACCATTGCGGGTCAGCTGCCCAACCAGCACATAGCGCTGCCCCAGCATGCGCCAGTCCCGGAAATACACCTCGGAGCGCTCAGAGGGAAGGCTCAGCATTTTTGATGGTTCTAGCGGACGAAACTCACCACTCATGGTCAGATCTGCCTGCACGATACTGCCCACCTTGTCCCCGGCGGGCATACTGCCACTCTCTGCGAACGGTACAACGGCAATCGGAATGGCCGATCCCGCACCTTCAGTAATACGGATCAACAGTTCCGCCCGGGCGCCCAGGGATGCCGTCAAAAACAGCACCAGGCAGGCAATAACCGGTGTCTTCAGAAAGCTACCAGAGCAACGGGATCTGCTTTTCATAAACATTATCAACCTCACCGCAGTCTTTGCGGGTTGAATTCAATCGTGAACTGGCGGAAATAACGCTCAAACGTGTCACGATTATCCGGAATGGGATAGCGGTTCAATGATCGGACCGCACTCAGGGCCGAGTTATCAAACGCAGTGTTGCCACTGCTACTGACCAACTTCACACTGGCCAGTTCACCGGTGGGCAACAGGGTGATCTGCAACCTCGCCGTCATGTTTTCAGTCGCTGAGGACGGCGGATACCACGCCTGGCTTAACCGCTCGCGAATCAACGCCTGGTATTTCTCACTCTCGCTCAGCATCTGTGCTTCTCTGGCACGTGCTGCCGCGGCTTCCTGCTGACGGCGGGCTTCCGCTTCACGCTCCTGTCTGGCCTGGTCCGCCAGCGCTTCCAGCTGCTGTTCACGCAGGCGCCGCTCAGCCTCAAGACGTTTCCGCTCCGCCTCTTTGCGAGCTTCCTCTTCGCGGCGCTGTCGTTCAGCCTCTTCTTTCTTTCGCTGCTCTTCCTGGCGGTGTTTTTCTTCCTCGGCCCGGCGTTTAGCTTCTTCCTGCCGCTTGCGCTCTTCCTCAGCTTTCTGCCGTTCCCGCTCTTTGGCTTCGGCTTCCGCTTTCTGGCGCGCCGCTTCACGTTCTCTGGCCTGTTTCTCTGCCAACTCCCGCGCCTGAGCCTCTTGCCGACGGCGCTCTTCCTCGCGCTTACGGGCTTCTTCCTGAGCCTTCCGTTCCGCCTCCTGTCGAGCCTTCTCTTCGGCCTGACGTTGGCGCTCGGCTTCTTCCCGCTCACGCGCCTGCGCCTGCTTGCGCTCCTGCTCCTTGTCTGCCTGGTCCCGCTCCTCCACCACCGGTGTCGGCCTTGGTTCAGGACTGATCAGCCGGGCCGAAATACTTTTGGGCTCCGGTTCTGGTGGCGTATTCCACGACCACCCGGCCAGAGCAATACCGAACACCAGCAGGTGCAACCCTACCGAGACCGCCACCGGCGATTTCAGAGGTGCTTTTCCGGTACTGACAATGTCCCGTTTGTGACCCTTCAAAATGTCACCATCATCCAATTACTGATTATCATTGGGCGCGTCGGTAATCAGGCCAATCCCGGTGGCCCCGGCAGCCTGCAGCTCTGCCATCAGGCGCACCACCACACCGTAGTCCACGTACTCATCGCCCCGAACCAGAACTTCACCATTGGTACGCTGGGACAGGATCTTTGCTACCTGATTACGGACTTCGTCCAGCGCCATCGGCTCGCTGGCGTCGTCTCCCACTTCCAGGTAGTAAGCACCGTTGCTGTCAACCGACACGGTTATGGATTCAACGTCTTTGTCCTGCTGAATCGGGTCGGACGTTGTTTCGGGAAGGTCCACCTTCACACCCTGGGTAAGCATCGGTGCCGTCACCATGAAGATCACCAGAAGCACCAGCATCACATCGATGTAGGGGACTACGTTGATCTCAGACATCGGCTTGCGCCGTTGCTGAGGCATCATTCCCATACCTTTCATCTCGCTACACTCCTGTTACCGCCAGATGGCAACTTATGCTGCGGCCTGATCGCTGTTGTGAACCCGGCGATGCAGAATGCTGGAAAACTCTTCCGCAAAGGTTTCATAGTTCTTGAGCAAGGCGTCTGACATGGCCGAGAACCGGTTATAGGCAATGACCGCAGGGATGGCCGCGAACAGGCCCATGGCCGTGGCAATCAACGCCTCAGAGATACCCGGCGCCACCGTGGCCAGCGTGGCCTGCTGCACCTGCGCCAGACCGCGGAAGGAGTTCATGATGCCCCACACGGTACCGAACAGACCAACGTAGGGACTGGTGGAACCGACCGTGGCCAGGAACGGCAGATGGGTTTCCAGGCGCTCCTGCTCCCGGGAAAAAGCCACGCGCATGGCCCTTTGGGTACCTTCCATCACGGCGTCGGCATCCCGGCTCTGCTGACGAAGGCGGGAGAACTCCTTGAACCCGGCCCGGAATACCGATTCCATACCGGAAAACGGCGTCGGCTCTGCACTCACTTCTTTGTAAAGCTGGCCAAGATCCATGCCGGACCAGAACCGGTCTTCAAATTCCAACTGAGCCTGACGGGCTTTCCGGAAGACCTGCAGGCGCTGGAAAATCAGTGCCCAGGAGACGACCGATGCCAGCATCAGCAAGAGCATGACCAACTGCACCAAAATCCCTGCATTCGCAATCAGATGCCAGACTGACAGTTCCGTTTCCACTGTTCACTCCCAAGTAGTTTTGTAAATCTTTCAACAAATTATATGAAATTCTTAAGAATTTCCTGCACATTTTCCGGAAGACGCCGGGGTTTACCGGTATCCAGTGCAACACAGGCCACACGGACGTCTGCATCACACAGCAACTGCCGATCATCCGCCCGATACACGCATTGCCGAAAGCCCATCCAGACCCGGGATGCCGCTTTCAGTTCAGCCGTAACCAGCAACTGATCATCCAGCTTCGCGGGCATCCGGAAGTGCAGATTCATCTTTTGCACCACGTAACTGATGTTGTGCTCCAGCCCCGCACGAAGCCCGACACCCTGGCTACGAACCCACTCCGTTCTGGCACGCTCCATGTAGTGCAGGTATTTGGCATGAAAAACAATGCCACCGGCATCTGTATCTTCTATGTAGACCCGAACAGGCAACTCAAAGCTGGCAGAGGGATCACTCAAAAAGGTCGTCCTCCCGGCCGGACCTAGGCGGTACCACTCCGAAATGCTGATAGGCATTCGACGTTACCATACGCCCTCTCGGTGTACGCACCATGTACCCCTGCTGAATCAGGAATGGCTCCAGTACGTCCTCAATGGTACCCCGCTCCTCACTGATTGCGGCCGCCAGACTCTCCACACCCACCGGGCCACCATCAAACTTCTCGATCATGGCGAGCAACAGGCGACGGTCCATGTGGTCGAACCCCTGGCTGTCCACTTTCAACATGTTGAGTGCCTGGTCAGCAATATCCGAAGTGATATGGCCGTTGGAGCGCACTTCGGCAAAATCCCGGACTCGCCGCAACAACCGGTTGGCAATCCTCGGGGTCCCCCGGGACCGGCGGGCAATCTCGAACGCTCCTGCCTCGTCGATTTCCACCGACGACAGCCGGGCCGAACGGGTAATAATATGGGTGAGGTCCTGGTGATTGTAGAACTCGAGGCGCTGGACAATGCCGAACCGGTCTCTCAGCGGCGACGTCAGCAGACCAGCACGGGTGGTTGCCCCCACCAGCGTAAACGGCGGCAGATCCAGCTTGATAGACCGTGCAGCCGGCCCTTCACCAATCATGATATCCAGCTGATAGTCTTCCATGGCCGGATAGAGCACTTCCTCCACCGCCGCACTCAGGCGATGGATCTCGTCGATAAACAGGACGTCACCTTCCTCGAGGTTGGTGAGCATGGCGGCCAGGTCTCCGGCCTTTTCCAGTACCGGGCCGGACGTGGTCTTGATCGAGACACCCATCTCATTGGCAATGATGTTGGCCAGAGTGGTTTTACCAAGCCCGGGAGGGCCGAAAATCAGCACATGATCCAGCGCTTCCTGGCGGCCCCGGGCAGCGGAGATAAAAATCTCCATCTGTTCACGTACCGTAGGCTGGCCCACATACTCGGAAAGCAACGTCGGACGGATGGCCCGATCATGCACTTCCTCATATTCTCCGGCCTTGGCCGATATCAATCGGTCCGATTCAATCATGGCATTATCCGCTTGCTGGGAATAAACAACATGCCCGCTGGCTCACCCTGTAAGTCAGGTTGCACCAATTGTACAAAGGGGCGCTTGTGAGTCACGTTACGCTCTATACACATTGGTGTCATGGTTCTGTGGCCATAGCCGACACAAAAACGCCGGGTTGTTACCCGGCGGGAATCATATTCTTCAGGGCCAGACGTATCAGCGTTTCGCTGTTCATATCCGGGCCGGCCACCTTGCTGATCGCCTTGGCCGCCTCCTGGGGCTTGTAGCCAAGCGCAATCAATGCGGCCTCCGCCTCCTCACGTGGGTCAGGCCCAGCCTGACTCGCCATAGCCGCCCCGGCTCCAGTCGGCACATCGGGCTGAGACGGGACGAACTGCCCTTCCAGCTGCCCTATCCTGTCGGCCATTTCAATCAACAGCCTCTCGGCCGTTTTTTTGCCGACACCGGGCAGTTTCACCAGCGAATTCGAGTCCCGAGCCTCGACACAGCGGATGAATTGCTGTGCATCCAGGCCCGACAGAATACCCACCGCAAGTTTGGGCCCAACACCGTTAACCTTGATCAGCAGCCGGAACAGATTTCGATCCAGACGGGAGGCAAAACCATAAAGGCTCTGGGCGTCTTCACGAACGGCGAAATGGGTATGAAGGGTTACTTCATGCCCGGTCTCGGGCAGATGAAAAAACGTGGTGTAGGGAATGTCTATTTCGTAACCCAGGCCGGAACACTCCACCAGCGCCTGCCCGGGAGACTTTTCAATCAGCATTCCTCGGATTCGACCAATCAAACGGGCTCTCCTGTCGCGGCAAACCGCCGCTTATGGTTGGCGTACACGGCCGCTTCTGACTTTACCTCCGGTCCTGGCCATACGTAATACACTCTGGTTCATATGGGCATGGCACAGAGCAATGGCCAGGGCATCGGCAGCATCCGCCTGAGGTTTTCGGGACAGCCCCAGAAGCGCCTGAACCATGTGCTGCACCTGGGATTTATCCGCTCCACCAGTACCCACCACCGCCTGCTTCACCTGCCGGGCAGAATACTCATGGACCGCCAGGCCGCTGTTGGCGGCACTGACGATTGCAGCTCCCCTTGCCTGACCGAGCTTCAGGGCCGAGTCCGGATTCCGCGCCATGAACACCTGCTCAATAGCGAACTCCTCCGGGCGATACTCACCAATCAGCACGGCGAGACTGTGAAAAATGGTCTGCAGCCTCTCCGCCATTGGCTTTTCACCTACTCGGATGCAGCCACTGTCGAGGTACTCAAGAAGCCGGCCTTCTGAACGAATAAGACCGTAACCGGTGATGCGGGAGCCGGGGTCTACCCCCAGGATGATTGCCATCCGCCTGCCCTCAGAAGTGAGAGAGTCTGGCCGTGCCGGAGATGGGGTACCACCTCCGGCATCGTGCCTTTACTCTTTATCTTCTGCCTTGTTGCCTTCAATGGCTTTAGCAGAACGGCGCAGACGAATATGCAGCTCCTTCAGCTGCTTCTCGTCCACCTCGCCCGGCGCCTGAGTCATCAGACAGGTGGCGCTCTGGGTTTTCGGGAAAGCGATGACGTCGCGGATTGACGAAGAACCGGTCATCAGCATCACCAGACGATCCAGACCAAAGGCCAGACCACCGTGAGGCGGGCAACCAAATTTCAGGGCATCCAGCAGGAAGCCAAACTTGGCACGAGCCTCTTCCTCTCCGACACCCAGGATACGGAACACCGCTTCCTGCATTTTCTCATCGTGGATACGGATAGAACCACCGCCCAGCTCGGTACCATTGAGCACCATGTCATAGGCGCGGGACAAGGCGTTCGCCGGGTCTGCTGCCAGCTCTTCCGGGCTGCAGGACGGCGCCGTGAACGGGTGGTGGATAGCGGTCAGATTGCCATCCGGCAGTTCCTCGAACATCGGGAAGTCAACAACCCACATCGGTGCCCACTCGCAGGTAAGCATGTTCAGGTCGTGACCCACCTTGATACGCAGCGCACCGAGGGCTTCGTTCACCACCGTGGCCTTATCGGCGCCGAAGAAGACGATATCGCCGTCTTCCGCCCCTACGCGCTCCATGATGGCCAGGGCAACGTCGTCACCCAGGAACTTCACGATTGGCGACTGCAGGCCTTCGGCACCCTTGGCCAGTTCGTTTACCTTGATGTAGGCCAGACCCTTGGCACCGTAGATACCAACAAACCTGGTGTAGTCATCAATCTGTTTACGGGTCAGCTCGGCACCCTTGGGCACGCGCAGGGCGGCAACACGGCCTTTGGGGTCTTTGGCGGGACCTGCGAACACCTTGAAGTCCACGCTTTCCACCAGATCACCCACATCCTGAAGCTCCAGAGGAATACGCAGGTCCGGCTTGTCGCTGCCGTAACGCTGCATGGCTTCAGAATACGGCATGCGCGGAAACTCCGGCAGCTCAACATCCAGCACATCCTTGAACAGGGAACGAATCATTTCCTCGTTCAGGCCCATCAGGGTTTCTTCGTCGATGAAAGAAGCCTCGATGTCCACCTGGGTAAACTCGGGCTGACGATCAGCACGCAGATCCTCATCGCGGAAACACTTGGCAATCTGGTAGTAGCGATCGACACCGGAAACCATCAGCAACTGTTTGAAAAGCTGCGGCGACTGCGGCAGGGCGAAGAAAGAACCTTCGTGGGTACGGCTCGGTACCAGGTAGTCACGGGCACCTTCCGGGGTGGCGCGGGTCAGGATCGGTGTTTCCACATCCATGAATCCGCGGCTGTCCAGGAAGTTACGGATGTAGCTGGTCACACGGGAGCGGAACCGCAGACGGTTGATCATCTCCGGGCGACGCAGATCTACGAACCGGTAGCGCAGGCGAACATCCTCACCCACATCGACGTGCTCATCCAGCGGGAACGGCGGGGTGGCGGCTGCGTTCAGAATGACCAGCTCTTTGCCCAACAGCTCGACCTGGCCGGTGGGCATGTTGTTGTTCTCGGTACCCGCCGGACGACGACGAACGCGGCCGGTCACCTTGATAACAAATTCGCTGCGGACTTTCTCCGCCAGAGCAAAACTTTCAGGGGTGTCCGGATCGACCACAACCTGAGACATGCCATCCCGATCTCGCAGATCCAGAAAGATGACCCCACCGTGGTCACGGCGGCGGTGTACCCATCCGCAGAGTGTGACTTCCTGATCGATGTGAGATTCGTTAATCCCACCGCAATAATGGCTGCGCATATCGGTTCCCGTTCGTTCTGAATGTGTTCGCGTTGAATCAAAGCATTTGGGCGCGCTGGTGGGGATGGCTTTCCGAAACCGTGCGTAGCCATGGATGGCGAAGCCGAGCGTACATGGATGTATTCACAGCGTGTTTCGGAAAGCCATCCCCACCAGCGTGCTTGCCGCATCTTGGGGCTGGCTGCAAAGTTAGCGGCCAAAGCCGAAAAGCCGCCCATTATAAACACAATGACAGGGAAAATCAGGCGTCCGGAAACAGAATTGACACCGGATATCCGGCAGCGGGATGACTATCAAAAAACCGGGGGCTAGAATGCATGGTTTGACCGGACCATGGAGTAAGACGTTGGCCACCCGAGCGGAACAGAAACTGAAAACCCGTCGCGCACTGATGGACGCCGCCCTCGCTCAGCTGAGCGCAGACCGGGGCTTTGGCAGCCTGAGTTTGCGGGAAGTGGCCCGGGAGGCCGGCATTGCCCCCACCTCCTTTTATCGGCACTTCGCCGAGCTGGACGAACTTGGCCTGGCCCTGGTGGACGAAGGCGGCGTGGCCCTGCGACAGCTGATGCGCCAGGCCCGTAAACGTATTGCCCGGGACGGCAGTGCGATTTCCACTTCGGTGGATACCTTCATGGAGTACCTGGGCAACAACGCCAACCTGTTCCGCCTGATGCTGCGGGAGCGCACCGGCGTATCCAAGCCGTTCCGGACGGCGGTGAAAGCAGAGATCGACCATTTCGTAACGGAGCTGGCCGACGACCTTGGCCGGTTTGCCGACGAACAGAACAAACCCCTTGCGGAAGCCAGGATTGTCGCCGAAGCCATGGTGACACTGGTCTTCAATCAGGGCGCTGAGGCGCTGGATGCAACCCCGAAAGAGCGTGAAGAACTCAAGCAGAAACTGAAAACCGAGCTGAGAATGATTCTGGTAGGTTCCCAGACCCTGGCCCAGTGGCAGCAGGGTCTGGATTGAGCTACTAAAGCTTAGGCAAGTTGCTCAAGTAGCGGCTGCAGCTTTGCTTTCACACTGGCTAGCTGCTCTTCTGTGTAAGGCACAGGAGGCTGCTTGCCCCATACCGGGCCGGGCCACGCGGCATCGCCCTCAAACCTCACAATATGATGCAGATGAAGCTGCGGCACCATATTGCCCAGCGCCGCCACATTCATTTTGTCGCCGCCAAACAGCTGCATCATCCCCTCACTCAATGCAGAGGACTCGAACAGCAGGCGTTGCTGCTGCTCGTTCGGCAACTCATAGATTTCCCGAATGCCTGATATGCGGGGTACCAGGATAACCCAGGGCCAGGTGTTGTCGTTCATCAGCAAGACATCACACAGACGGCTTTCCCCCAGCTTGTGGGTATCCGCCGCCAAACGCTCGTGAAGCTGGAACATCAACACCCCTCCCCGACCGTCAGACCGCTGAATGGAACTGGTTACGGCCGCGGCCAATGGCGTAGTAGATCAGGCCATGACGATCCAGCATTTCCGGCTCGTACAGATTGCGACCATCAAACACCACCGGCTCACTCAGGGTTGAGGCAATCACATCAAAGTCCGGTGACCGGAATTCTTTCCACTCGGTGCAGATCACCAATACGTCAGCCCCCTTCAACGCCTGTTCCTTGGTACCGCACAAAGTCAGTCCCTCGTGATCCCCGTAGATGCGCTGGGTTTCTTCCATGGCTTCCGGATCGAAAGCCTGCACCTTCGCACCGGCTTTCCAGAGATCTTCCATCAGGGTGCGGGACGACGCTTCGCGCATATCGTCGGTGTTGGGCTTGAACGCCAGCCCCCACAGCGCCACGGTCTTGCCCTTCAGGTCACCCTGGAAGTAATGCGAGACCTTGTCGAACAGCACGTGCTTCTGGGCATAGTTGACGGCTTCCACTGCATTCAGCAGCTTGGATTCGTAATCACAGTCGCGGGCGGTGCGGGCCAGGGCCTGCACATCTTTCGGGAAGCAGGAACCGCCGTAACCGCAACCCGGGTAAATAAAGTGATAACCGATACGCGGGTCAGAACCGATACCCCGGCGCACTTCTTCAATATCCGCACCCAGCCGCTCGGCCAGGTTTGCCACTTCGTTCATGAAGCTGATCTTGGTGGCCAGCATGGCGTTAGCGGCGTACTTGGTCAGCTCCGCAGAACGGATGTCCATGAAGATCATGCGATCGTGGTTGCGGTTGAACGGGTAGTACACTTCCCGCAACAGATCCGCCGCCTTTTCGCTCTCGGTGCCAACTACAATCCGGTCCGGCTTCATGAAATCGTTGATGGCAGCGCCTTCTTTCAGGAATTCCGGGTTAGACACCACGTCAAAATCCAGTTCCAGCCCCCGCTTGTCCAACTGGGCACGAACCGCCGCCTTGACCTTGTCGCCAGTCCCGACCGGTACGGTGGACTTGTCCACCACCACCTTGTAATCCTCCATGTGCTGGCCAATGGATTTCGCCACGGCCAGAACATACTGAAGATCCGCAGAACCATCTTCATCCGGTGGCGTGCCAACGGCAATAAACTGGAGAGTGCCGTGTTTGACCGCCTCTTCAGTGTCCGTGGTAAATGCCAGGCGACCAGCCTCAACGGTGTGCTTGACGATGTTGTCCAGGCCCGGCTCGTAAATAGGAATCTGGCCGTTCTTCAGTTTTTCGATCTTGCCCTGGTCAACGTCCATGCACAGCACGTGGTGCCCGACATCCGCCAGACAGGCGCCGGTCACAAGCCCGACATAACCGGTTCCAAAAATCGTAATCTTCATGCAACTCTTCCTGAAAATTTAGAATGAAAACTGTCAGTGGCCTGCTTTCTTTTGCTGCCAGATCTTTTCCCAGGCCAGCGCGGTCCGCACAATGGTATTCAGATCGTCGTAATCCGGCTGCCAGCCCAGCACGCTCTTGATCCGTGTATTATCGGCCATCAGCGCGGCCGGGTCGCCGGCTCGGCGTCCGGTTTCCTGTACCGGGAAATCAACGCCGGACTCGGCTTTCACCACATCGATCACTTCACGCACGGTGAAACCACGGCCATAACCGCAATTGAGTACCTGGGACTCGCCACCTTTGGCCATATAATCCAGCGCCATAACATGGGCCTTGGCCAGATCTTCCACGTGGATGTAGTCACGGATACAGGTACCGTCACGAGTCTCGTAGTCGGTGCCAAACACACTCATGCCGTCTCGCTGCCCGGTCACGCACTCGCAGGCTACCTTGATCAGGTGCGTTGCCTCCGGCGTTGCCTGCCCCAACAAGCCGTCCGAATTGGCGCCGGCCACATTGAAATAGCGCAGGATCACGTAATTCAGACTGCTGGCAGCGGCGAGGTCCATCATCATGCGCTCGCTCATCATTTTCGAAGCGCCGTAAGGGTTGATGGGGGACAGCGGAAGGTCTTCGGTCAGCACCGTTTCTTCCGGCATGCCATACACAGCGGCCGTGGAGGAGAACACCATGTAGGGCACCTGGTGGTGCTCTACCGCCTTGAGAAGGTTCAGGGTGTTCCGGGTGTTGTTGCTGTAGTACTTGAGGGGGTTGGAAACGGATTCCGGTACCACGATATTGGCGGCAAAGTGCAGTACCGCCTCGAACTTATGCTGCGAAAAAACCGCACTGAGGGCTTGCTCATCGGCAAGGTCGCCGACCACCAGCTCGCCGGCGGTCACCGCCCATCGATAGCCGGTGGAAAGATTGTCGAAAACCACAATGTCGTGGCCTGCTGCTGCCAGCTGCCGGACCACATGACTGCCGATATATCCGGCACCGCCGGTAACAAGTACTTTCACGCAGAGTTACTCCTTCCCTGAATTCTGTTTACGCCGCCGCCGAATCTCCGCCCGCCGCCGGCTGAAAAAATCACTGATAACCTGGCCGCACTCGTCTTCCAGGACACTGCCTTCCGCTTCTACTTGCCAGTTAAGGTGGGCCTCGTCCAGCGTACGCCGGGCAGATTCTACCGCGCCCGCTTTGGGCTCACGGGCACCATACACAAGGCGACTGATGCGGCTGTGCACTATGGCTCCCACACACATGGTGCAAGGCTCCAGGGTGACGTATAAGGTTGCCCCGGTCAGCCGGTAATTTCCTGCCCTGGCAGAGGCATCGCGCAAGGCCCGAATCTCCGCATGGGCCGTGGGGTCGCAACCGGTAATGGGTGCATTGTAACCCACGCCCAGCTCCTGGCCATCACGGACCACAATCGCACCAACGGGCACTTCGCCTATCGAGGCCGCCCGTTCCGCCAGCATCAGCGCACGAGCCATCCAGTATTCGTCATTCTTTGGTAATTCCGACATAAACGCGGCTCTGCTGATAACGCCTTATACAACTACGATATTGCCCAACCCCGAAAGCGCCACGAAAATACCATTATTCGCCGTCTTAACCAAGCGACGGCCCAAGCGGGCCCGCACTGAAAGCAGAATTTTCACTTAGACAACTGTCATACCTTTTCACCTTTCAGTGCCTATACTGACGTAGGTCATGTTTCAGTCAGTGCAGTCCGTGCAAGACTTACAAGAACCTGAATCGCATCTGCAGCCGCAGACCCTTCAAGGAGAGAACGTTATGAAAGCATTGGTATTTCACGGACCAGGCAAGCGCAGTTGGGAAGACAAGCCGAAACCCGCAATCGAGAAACCCACAGATGCCGTGGTGCGCATCACCCATACCACCATTTGCGGCACCGACCTGCACATCCTGAAAGGCGATGTGCCAGCGGTCACGAAAGGTCGCACTCTCGGCCACGAAGGCGTGGGAGTGGTCGAAGAAGTGGGTGACGGAGTAAGTAACATCAAGGTTGGCGACAAAGTGTTGATTTCCTGCGTCACCTCCTGCGGGCGTTGCGACTACTGTAAGCGCGGCATCTATGCCCACTGCCGGGACGGCGGCTGGATTCTGGGGCATTTGATCGATGGCACCCAGGCCGAGTATGTACGCATCCCCCATGCCGACAACAGCCTGTACCACCTGCCTTCAGGAATGGACCCGGCTGCTGCGGTGATGCTCAGCGACATCCTGCCCACAGGACACGAGATTGGCGCTCTCGCCGGCGAAGTCAAACTGGGGGACACAGTCGCCATCATCGGCGCCGGCCCCATCGGACTGGCCGCCGTAATGACCTCCCGCTTCTACTCACCGGCGCGTATCATCATGATTGATCCGGACGAGAACCGCCTGGCAATGGCCAGGATGCTGGGGGCCACAGACACCATCGCCCGAGACCCCATCGAAACCATCAAAGAACTGACCAACGGTGAGGGTGTAGACGTTGCCATGGAGGCGGTCGGCATACCTGAGACCTTCGATATCTGCCAGAGCATCATTCGCGCTGGCGGCAACATCGCGAATATCGGCGTACACGGCAAAAGCGTAGAGTTCCGGCTGCAGGACCTGTGGATCAAAAACATCACGGTACGCACCGGCTTGGTGAGCACCAACACCATTCCGGTGCTGATGAAGGTCGTCGAGAGTGGCGATGTGAAGCCGGAGGACCTGGTCACACACCGCCTCAAGCTCAACGATATCGAAAAAGCCTACGACATCTTCAGCCAGGCGGCGAAGGAGAAAGCAGTCAAGATGTTGCTGACCGCCGAATGACGACCTGAAAACGAAAAAAGGCGGCAAGCATCCCTGCTTGCCGCCTTCCGGCTCTAGCCTGCCCGACTCATTCCCATTCAATGGTCGCGGGCGGCTTGGACGAAATATCGTAGGTCACCCGTGATACTCCGGAAATCTCGTTGATAATCCGGTTGGATACGGTTTCCAGCAGTTCGTACGGGAGCCGCGCCCAGCGTGCGGTCATAAAGTCCACGGTTTCCACGGCACGAATCGCAATCACGTATTCGTAGCGGCGGGCATCACCCACCACACCCACCGACTTCACCGGCAGGAACACGGCAAAGGCCTGGCTGGTCTTGTGGTACAGGTCCGCCCGGTGCAGCTCTTCCAGGAAAATGGCGTCTGCGCGGCGCAGAATCTCGGCGTACTCTTTCTTCACTTCGCCAAGGATACGCACACCCAGGCCCGGCCCCGGGAACGGGTGGCGATAAACCATGTCGTAAGGCAGGCCAAGCTCAAGGCCAATCTTGCGGACCTCGTCCTTAAACAGCTCGCGCAGCGGCTCTACCAGTTTCATCTTCATGGTTTCCGGCAAGCCACCGACATTATGGTGCGACTTGATGACATGGGCTTTACCGGTTTTGGACGCAGCGGATTCAATCACGTCCGGATAGATGGTGCCCTGGGCCAGCCAGTTCACATCCTTGATCTTCGCGGCTTCAGCATCAAACACGTCAATAAAGGTGTTACCGATGATCTTACGCTTCTGCTCCGGATCGTTCACGCCCTTGAGCTTGGACAGGAAGAGATCTTCGGCATCGGCCCGGATTACCTTCACACCCATGTTGCTGGCGAACATGTCCATCACCTGGTCGCCCTCGTGCAGGCGCAGCAGGCCGTTGTCCACGAATACGCAGGTCAGCTGGTCACCAATGGCCTTGTGTAGCAGTGCGGCGGTAACCGAGGAATCCACACCACCGGACAGGCCCAGCAGCACCTTGTCGGAACCTACCTGCTCGCGAATCTGCCGAACGGCATCGTCAACGATCTTGGCCGGGGTCCACAGAGCCTCACAGCCGGAGATGGTCAGGACAAAGTGCTCGAGGATGCGCTTGCCCTGCAGGGTGTGAGTCACTTCCGGGTGGAACTGAACGCCGTACAGGTTGCGGCTCAGGTCCTGCATGGCGGCAATCGGCGCGCTCTCAGTGGAGGCCAACAGCTCGAAGCCTTCCGGCATGGCGACCACCTTGTCACCGTGGCTCATCCAGACGTCCAGCAGGGAATCACCAGCCGGCGTCAGGTGGTCGGTAATGTCTGCCAGCAGCGGGCCCTTGGCACGAACCTTCACCTGGGCATAACCGAACTCGCGCTTCTCGGAGCTGGCCACCCGGCCACCAAGCTGCTCGGCCATGGTCTGCATGCCGTAGCAAATACCCAGCACCGGGATGCCTTTGTCGAACAGGCCTTCCGGAGCACGGGGACCACCCAGCTGGGTTACCGACTCCGGACCACCGGCCAGAATGATGCCTTTGGGATTGAACTCGGCGAGCTCTTCGTCGGTGATATCAAAGGCTTTGATCTCGCAGTACACGCCGATTTCCCGAACGCGGCGGGCGATCAACTGGGTGTACTGGGAACCGAAATCAAGAATCAGGATACGGTGGTCGTGAATGTTCTGAGCCATGGAGTCCTCGGGCTTTAAAAAAACAACGCGGCCCGGAAACCGGGCCGCATCAGATCAGGCAGAATTAACCGATGCGGTAGTTCGGCGCTTCCTTGGTAATGGTCACGTCGTGAACGTGGCTCTCACGCATACCAGCGTTGGTAATCCGCACAAATTCGGGCTTGGTGCGCATTTCGTCCATGCTGGCACTGCCAGTGTAACCCATGGAGGCGCGCAGGCCGCCAACCAGCTGGTGCACGATGTTACGCATCGGCCCCTTGCAGGCAACGCGACCTTCGATACCTTCCGGCACCAGTTTCTCGATGCCTTTGCTGGCATCCTGGAAATAACGGTCACTGGAGCCCTGCCCCATGGCACCCAGAGAGCCCATACCACGGTACGCTTTATAGCTGCGACCCTGGAACAGTTCCACCTCACCCGGGGCTTCGTCGGTACCAGCCAGTAGGCTGCCGACCATCACCGCATGTGCACCGGCGGCGATGGCCTTGGCGATATCACCGGAGAACCGGATGCCACCATCGGCAATCAGCGGCACGCCCCGGTCTTTCAACGCAGCGGCCACATTGGAAACCGCGGAAATCTGGGGTACACCGATACCGGCAACAATACGGGTGGTGCAAATGGAGCCAGGGCCGATACCAACCTTAACGGCATCTGCGCCTGCATCGGCCAGGGCGATGGCTGCGGCGGAAGTCGCAATGTTGCCACCAATCACCTGTACATCCGGGTAGTTCTGCTTGACCCAGCGAACCCGCTCAATCACACCCTTGGAGTGACCGTGGGCCGTGTCCACCACGATGACGTCCACGCCGGCCTCTGCCAATGCCGCAATACGGGCTTCGGTGTCGCCACCGGTGCCAACCGCAGCACCGACACGCAAACGGCCTTGCTCGTCTTTACAGGCCAGCGGGTAATCCTTGGCCTTCTGGATGTCTTTAACCGTAATCAGGCCGCGCAGCTGGAAGTCATCGTTCACCACCAGCACTTTCTCGATGCGATGGCGGTGCAGCAGCTCTTTCACATCTTCAAGGCTGGCACCTTCTCTGACAGTAACCAGCTTGTCCTTCGGTGTCATGATGTCCCGTACCGGGGTATCCATGCGGCTCTCGAAACGGATATCACGGCCGGTCACGATGCCCACCAGGTCGCTTCCATCCACCACCGGCAGGCCAGAGATGCTGTTGGCCATGGTGATATCCACCAGCTCGCGCACAGTGGTATCCGGATTAACGGTAATCGGATCTTTCACCACACCGCTTTCGTATTTCTTGACCTTGCGTACCGCAGCGGCTTGCTGTTCAACCGTCATGTTCTTGTGCATGATACCGATACCGCCTTCCTGGGCCATGGCAATGGCCAGCTCCGCCTCGGTTACCGTATCCATGGCCGCCGACACCAGCGGAATATTCAGGGTAATACCCTTGGTCAGCTGGGTTTTCAGGTCGACCTGGTGAGGGAGAACTTCAGAATATCCGGGCACGAGCAGAACGTCGTCAAACGTGAGGGCTTCTTCGGCAATACGCAGCATTGGGATCCGCCTTTTGAACATGCTAAGTTGGGAATTTCCGTGCCGCACCCGCGGCGGTGCGACAAAGCAAAATCCTTAATCGATCTATTATAAAGTGGTGCGTAAGGACAGTAAACCGCGCGGTTTTTGCCATTTGGTTGCATCTTTTTGAATTTCCGTTATTTTTGGCCATCTCTTTCGGCTATTGCTTATGAATAATCCTGGAGCCCGCCCTGTGAGCACCCCCTATCCGGACACCCGCCCACGAGCACTAACGGTCAGTGAGCTCAATCACCAGGCGCGCCACCTGCTGGAATCAAGCTTTATGCAGGTCTGGGTTGAAGGGGAGCTCTCCGGCTTTTCCAGACCTTCCTCCGGGCACTGGTATTTCTCGCTCAAAGATCAGAAATGCCAGATCCGCTGTGCCATGTTCCGTGGTGCCAACCAGCGCATCCGCACCCTGCCCCGGGAAGGTGACCAGATCCGGATTCGCGGCAAGGTGACCCTGTACGAGAACCGCGGCGATTTCCAGATCATCGTGGAACACCTCGAACCCGCTGGCCTCGGTGCGCTCCAGCAGGCTTTCGAGGCACTCAAAGCGAGACTCCAGGGCGAAGGCCTGTTTGATCCAGCCCGAAAGAAACCGATTCCCGCCACGCCCAGACATATTGGTGTCGTTACCTCGCCAACTGGCGCCGCCATCCACGATATTTTGACGGTACTCAAGCGGCGCTGCCCGGCTATTCCGGTTACGCTCTATCCCACCGCCGTTCAGGGCCAGGCGGCCACCGCAGATATCGTCCAGGCCATTGACCGTGCTCAACGGCACGGTCTCGCCGATGTCCTGATCATCGGCCGGGGTGGCGGCTCCCTGGAAGATCTGTGGTGCTTTAACGAAGAAGCCGTCGCCCGGGCCATTGCCGCCTGCTCCATCCCTACCGTCAGCGCCGTTGGCCATGAGGTTGACGTCACCATTGCTGATTTTGTCGCGGACCTGAGAACCCCCACGCCGTCGGCAGCCGCTGAAAAGATTTCACCCGACCAGCAGGACTGGCTCCGCCGCCTGGCTGAGCAGCAGGGGCGGCTTGGCCAGTCTGCACGCCGCTTATTGCAAAGGCTGGATAACCAGTTGGGGCACCTGTCTGCCCGGCTCCGGGATCCTCGACGGGAACTGCTGGAAAAGGCGCAACGCATGGATGAGCTTGAGATGCGGCTGAATAAGGCGATCAGTGGCAGACTGGGCCAGCAGAAGCAGAAAACCGATTACCTGCTTCAACGGATGAGCGCGCAATCCCCACGCCGAACCCTGAAAACCGCAAGTGAACAGACCCAACAGCTCGAGGAACGCCTGACACTCGCGGCCCGGCACCTGCTGCGCCAAAAAGACGAGCGATTGCAGCACATTGCACAAACCCTTCATGTGGTCAGCCCTCTGGCCACCCTCGGAAGAGGCTACGCCATCGTCAAAGACGACAATGACCGGATCGTTCGCAAGGCTGGTGATCTGGAAACTGGCAGTCAGATTACCGCAAGACTTGGTCACGGCTCGGTGTCCGCCCGGGTGACAGAGATCAATTCTTCGAGCGAATAGAGCCGCAGAGCCTGGCAACTACGCCTATGGTCTACTAGCCCCGGATTTCAAAGCTCCTAAAGTTGTCAATAACAACGATAAAACAACAACACGGACAACCGAGGTGGAGCACAATGAGCTACAACTCCGAATTTCGCCGGTCCATTGACCAGCGGGATGATTTCTGGCGCGAGCAGGCGCAGCACATCGACTGGATCAAAGCACCGAATACGATCTGGCGCGCCCTCGACAATGGCCACGGCGAGTGGTTTCCAGACGGGGAACTGAACACCAGCGACGTTGCTCTGGATGCCAATATCCGTGCCGGCCGTGGCGACCAGAAAGCCCTGATTTACGACTCCCCGGTCACCAATACCAAGCAGTCATTTACCTACAACGAACTGCGTGATGAAGTCGCTCTGTTTGCCGGCGCCCTGCGCGCCCGCGGAGTCGAAAAAGGTGACCGCGTCATCATCTACATGCCGATGATTCCTCAGGCGGCCATCGCCATGCTGGCCTGCGCCCGGCTGGGTGCAATCCACTCGGTGGTCTTCGGCGGTTTTGCAGCACACGAACTGGCCGTTCGCATTGAAGATGCCAAGCCCAAGGCCCTGATTACCGCCTCCTGCGGCATCGAAGTTACCAAGGTGATCGAATACAAACCGCTGGTAGACAAGGCCATAGAGCAGTCCAGCCACAAACCGGACGCCTGCGTGGTATTCCAGCGGCCGCAGGTCAAGGCAACCATGCAGGAAGGCCGAGACTTTGACTGGAACGAGATCGTGGCCAACGCCACCCCGGCGGATCCGGTACCCGTCAAGGCCAACGACCCGCTTTATATTCTCTACACCTCTGGTACCACTGGAACACCCAAAGGTGTTGTCCGTGACAACGGGGGCCACGCCGTTGCCCTCACTTACAGCATGAAACTGGTTTACGATGCCAAACCCGGCGACGTTTACTGGACGGCCTCTGATGTTGGCTGGGTGGTTGGCCACAGCTACATTGTCTATGCCCCTCTCTTTACTGGTTGCACCACCATATTTTACGAAGGCAAACCGGTAAAAACCCCGGATGCCGGCGCATTCTGGCGTGTGGTTCAGGATCACAAAGTCAACATGCTGTTTACCGCGCCCACCGCATTCCGTGCAGTGCGCAAGGAAGACCCGGAAGCAGATCAGCTGAGCCGCTACGATGTCTCCTCTCTCAAACGCATCTTCCTGGCCGGCGAGCGCCTGGATCCCCCGACCTACGAATGGCTGAAAGAGCACACCGGGCTGCCCATCCTCGATCACTGGTGGCAGACCGAAACCGGCTGGGCCATTTGCTGCAACCCGGTTGGCATTGAAATGATGACTACCAAACCCGGTTCTGCAACCGTCCCCTCACCCGGCTTCAACGTTCAGGTGGTGGACATGGAAGGCAGCCAGGTGCCGGCGGGCGAACAGGGTCAGATTGCGGTGAAACTGCCGCTGCCCCCAGGCTGCCTGATGACCGTATGGGGCGACGACAAGCGCTTTCAGAACAGCTACCTGAAGCCGATTCCTGGCTTCTACAGCTCAGGCGACGGTGGCTTTATCGATGATGACGGCTACGTCTTCATCATGGGTCGGACGGATGATGTGATCAACGTCGCCGGGCACCGGCTCTCTACCGGCGAGATGGAAGAAGTCGTTGCGTCCCATCCGGCCATCGCGGAATGCTGTGTGGTGGGCGCCCATGACGACATGAAGGGACAGATTCCGGTTGGCCTGGTGCTGATCAAAGATGGCGCCACTATCGACCAGGACGAACTGGAGGAGGAGCTGGTAGAGATGGTTCGCGAGAAGATCGGGGCCATTGCCTGCTTCCGCCGAGCCATCGTCGTTGACCGGTTGCCCAAGACCCGCTCCGGCAAGATCCTGCGCCGGATCATTCGCCAGATTGCCGATGGTGAGGAGTACACGGTACCCAGCACCATCGACGACCCGGCCATACTGGAAGAAATCAGCGAGAAATTCGGTCGCTGATCAAACCTCCATCCGCTGAGCCACACAACACCCGGGGCGCTCTTGATCAAGAGCAGCCCCGGGTTTCACTTTCATTACAACTTATTGTTTTTTATCAATTAAAAAACGCTTGCTGATCATAAAAAAAACAATTGACGCCGTTCAAAGTCGGTCTATACTGAAAATTGCTGTGTACTTCTGCAGCGTTATTTGGCGAATGCGTTACAACGTCCTGCCCTTGGCTTTTCGTTGCCCCTTCCTCAGTGCGCTCCGGATGTCCCAGCTCGAAAGAAGGTCCCGTGAGGGAAAATTATCAGTAAGACAGGAAAGATCGATGTCCGATACCAAAACCGGCCACGTGAAGTGGTTCAACGAATCCAAGGGCTTTGGCTTCATCGCCCAGGAAGGCGGCAGTGACGTTTTCGTTCACTACAGTGCAATCAATGCAAACGGGTTCCGTACGCTGGCCGAAGGTCAGCAGGTACAGTTCACCGTAACCCAGGGCCCCAAAGGCCCGCAGGCCGAAAACGTAACGCCGCTCTAAGCCGTTATGTTAACGTCCTGATGCCCCTCACGGGCAGAAACAAGAAAGGCCGGTAATCCTTGGATTACCGGCCTTTCTGTTTGTTTCAGGGATTATCCGTTCAGGCAGTCTCGGCTGCTTCTGCAGAAACAGACTCGGACCAGCTACCATCGAGCACCTGAGCGACAGCCGAGAACAGGGCCTGCAACGTTGCCGAGGTGGTATCCTCCGCCAGGGCTGCCGCACTGCAGTGCTCGCCATTGGCGGTAAGCCGGATACACGCCAGGGCATTAGCGTTGGTACCTTCGCCCAGCGCGAACTCATCATAGGCTTCCACCGCCACCGAGACCCCAAACTGCCGGGACAGTGCATCGGAAACCGCCTCAACGGCTCCCAGCCCCCGACCTTCAAGGGTAACCGGAGCAGCATCATCGCCCACAACCACCTCGGCCCGCACACCATTATCATCGCGGTGCAGATCGTAGGAGCGAAGTGCCCAGTCGCTGTGCACCTTCAGATAACGCTCTTCAAACAGACGGTGGATGGTGTGTGAATCAACCTCTCCACCATTGGTTTCAGCTTCGCGCTGGACCACCTTGCTGAACTCGATCTGCAGCCACCGCGGCAAGGTAATGTCGTAGTCGCGCTCGAGTACGTAAGCGACGCCGCCTTTGCCGGACTGACTGTTGATACGAACCACTTCCTCGTACCGGCGGCCGACATCGAACGGATCGATGGGCAAATAGGCCACGTTCCAGGCATCGCCCTCTTTCCGACGAGAGAGACATTTGCGAATGGCGTCCTGGTGGCTGCCGGAGAATGCAGTAAAGACCAGCTCACCAGCATAGGGATGACGCGGATGGGTGGAAATCTCGGTGCACGCTTCCACCACTTCGGTGATTTCGGCCATACCGGACAGATCCAGGGCAGGATCAATCCCCTGGGAATACAGGTTCATGGCCATGGTGACCAGGTCCATGTTACCCGTGCGCTCGCCGTTACCCATCAGGGTACCTTCCACCCGGTCTGCCCCGGCCATCACGCCGAGTTCGGCGGCGGCCACCGCGCAGCCCCGGTCATTGTGGGTATGCAGGCTGATGCTGATATGCTCCCGATAGCGAATGTTGTCACAGATCCACTCCACCTGGTCTGCGAAGACATTGGGCGTTGCCATTTCAACAGTCGCCGGGAGGTTAATGATAACCGCTTGCCCCTGATCCGGGCGCCAGACATCGTTGACGGCATCAATCACACTGGCCGCAAAGTCCAGCTCCGTACCGGTAAAACTCTCTGGCGAATACTGGAAGGTCCACTCCGTGTCCGGATAGCGGGCGGCGATGTCCCGCACGACGGTGGCGCCGTGGACCGCGATATCGCGGATACCGTCCCGGTCCAGACCGAACACCTGCTCCCTCTGCACGGTCGAGGTGGAATTGTAAACGTGCACAATCGCCCGTTTGGCGCCCTCAAGGGCCTGATACGTCCGCTCGATCAATTCAGGGCGAGCCTGGGTCAGCACCTGGATCTTTACATCATCCGGAATCCTGTTTTCTTCGATCAGCTTGCGACAGAAATCAAAGTCCGGCTGGCTGGCTGCCGGGAAACCGATTTCGATCTCTTTGAAACCCAGCTTGACCAGCAAATCGAACAAACGCTGCTTCTGGGCAACAGACATGGGTTTGACCAGGGCCTGGTTGCCGTCCCGAAGATCCACAGCGCACCAGGCCGGGGCTTTCTGGATAACCTGATCGGGCCAGCGACGGTCTTTCTTGGCGACCGGCTGGAATGCAACGTATTTGCGATGGTCAAAAGCCATGATGAAAATTCCTTCCGATATCAAACAGTGATTGGAACACACACAGTGTAAAGGCTGGAGCGAGCTATTTGGTTGCCATTTTCTGGCCGCACAACCAGATAATGCCATATAATTTCACAAATCCTTTAATAAGAGACAGAAAATGCCCGATACCGCGAAAACGCTTGTCAAAATTGACAAGCTAGACCGAAAAATCCTCGAACAATTGCAAAAAGACGGCTCACTGACCAATCAGCAACTGGCCGAGAAAGTCGGGCTATCCCCGTCCCCCTGCCTTCGGCGAGTTCGCGCCCTCGAAGAGGCGGGCATTATCGTGCGGACAGTCACCATTCTGGATCACAAAAAACTCGGGCTGTCGCTGACCGCCATTATTCTCATTGGCATGGACCGGCATACTCCAGAGCGCTTTGCCGCGTTTGAGGAACAGGTGGGGGAATACCCGGAGGTTCAGGAGTGTTATCTGATCACTGGTCAGAGTGCGGACTACATGCTCAAAGTGGTCGTGCCGGATATGGACCACTACCACCACTTCCTGTTGAACAGGATAACCCGTATTCCCGGTGTTAGCGGTGTTCACTCCAGCTTTGTTCTCCGGCGCGTCATCGACAGCACCGCACTGCCGCTGGGCTATTTGTCCTGAGCCACCAGGTGGTCCAGATAGGCGCGGGCCATGGTTTTCATTTCCTGAACCAACAATACGCCCTGCTCATCCGGCAGGGTGGCCGCCAGCCGAAGAATCGTGCCGGCGGAACGGGGTAACAGCAAACTGGCTGTCCAGCGACGATCTGCCGGCAAATCGGGATACTCCTCCTGCAGACGGGCATCCAGGTCCCGGGCGTTGCTGTAGAGTTCGCGAAGATCCAGTTGCCTCAGTTCCGGCATGGCTTCCACGCCGCTCCAGATCGCGGAATAGGCGGGCTCGGTGCGGTAGAAGTCGTAAAACAGATCAATCAGGACATCCACCGCGTCGCTCAGGCTCAGCTGCGGGAGCTTGGCCCTCAGCGCCTGCTCCATCTTCTCAACATGTCGCTCCGCAATAGCGTTGACAATCGCCGCTTTATTCGGGAAATAGCGGTAAAGCGATGCCAGAGACATGCCGGACTGCCGGGCGATGGCCGACATACTGGTGCTGTCGACGCCCTGCTCGTGAAAGATTCCGGCAGCATGCTGCAGTATGGTGTTCACCCGTTCCCGGCTGCGGGCCTGAACCGGGCGCCGGCGGGGTGACACATCGATGGATTCGTCAGTCATTATCTGTACCTTGTGATGCAGGCTCCGTACAATAACGCCCACTCTACGACAATGAAAGGCTGTGGCGGGCATCCCGCCTTGCCAATTAGTCTGACTCCCACTTTTCTGATGACAGCGGAAGACACGATGCGAGCGAGCCGTTACCTGATAGCTACCCAGAAAGAGACCCCTTCCGACGCCGAGATTATCAGCCACCAGCTGATGCTGCGGGCGGGCATGATCCGTAAACTGGCCGCCGGCCTTTATACCTGGTTGCCTTTAGGGTTGCGCACCCTGCGCAAGGTGGAGCGAATCGTCCGTGAAGAAATGGACAAGAGCGGTGCCCAGGAAGTTCTGATGCCGGCGGTACAACCCGCCGAGTTGTGGCAGGAATCCGGGCGCTGGGAACAGTACGGCGGTGAACTCCTGCGCCTGAACGACCGCCATGGCCGGGATTTCTGCTTCGGCCCCACCCACGAGGAAGTCATCACTGATCTGATCCGGAACGAGCTGAAAAGCTACAAGGAGCTGCCGGCCAATTTCTACCAGATCCAGACCAAGTTCCGCGATGAGCGCCGCCCCCGGTTTGGTGTGATGCGCGCCCGCGAGTTCATCATGAAGGATGCCTACTCCTTCCATCTGAACGCGGAATCCCTGGATGAAACCTACAAGGTCATGCACCAGACCTACTGCAACATTTTCGACCGTCTGGGGCTCGACTATCGTCCGGTACAGGCGGACTCCGGTTCCATCGGTGGCAGTTCATCCCATGAATTCCACGTCCTGGCCTCGTCTGGTGAAGACGCCATCGTGTTCAGCACCAGCGGTGACTACGCCGCCAACATCGAAAAAGCCGAAGCAGTGGCACCGGCCGGTGAGCGCCCTGCCCCCGGCGAAGAACTGAAAGAAGTTCATACCCCGGGACAACGCACCATCGACGCCGTTTCCCAGTTCCTCGGCATGCCGGCTGAGCGCAGCGTAAAAACGCTGCTGGTGAAGGCAGAGGCGGATGAAAATGGTGAATCCGGCCTGGTGGCCCTGATTCTGCGCGGCGATCACACCCTGAATGAGATCAAGGCAGAGAACCTTCCCGGCATTGCCGAGCCGCTGACCATGGCAACCGACGAGGAAATCGAGAAAGCCATCGGCTGCAAGCCAGGCTCCATCGGCCCGGTCAAGCTGCCGGTACCGGTTATCGTGGATCGCAGCGCTGCCCACCTGGCAGACTTTGTCTGCGGTGCCAACAAGGATGACTATCATCTGACCGGCGTGAACTGGGGGCGTGATGCAGAGATCAGCCGTGTGGAAGACCTTCGCAATGTGGTCGAGGGCGATGCCAGCCCGGATGGGAACGGCACACTGGAGATCCGTCGCGGTATTGAAGTTGGCCACATTTTCAAGCTGGGCAACAAGTACAGCAAGGCCATGAACGCCTCGGTTCTGGATGAACACGGCAAGACTTCGATAATGGAAATGGGCTGCTATGGTATTGGCGTTTCCCGCATCGTCGCGGCGTCCATCGAGCAGAACCACGACGAGAAGGGCATCATCTGGCCGGATGCCATCGCACCGTTCGAGGTGGCCATTGTTACCCTGAATGGCCACAAATCTCCGGTGGTGGCCGAGGCTGGCGACAAACTGTACGAACAGCTTCGCCAGGCCGGTTACGATGTCCTGCTGGACGACCGTAACGAACGCCCGGGTGTGAAATTCGCCGATATGGAGCTGATTGGTATCCCCCACCGCTTCGTGGTCTCAGAACGCGGCCTGAGCGCAGGAACCCTGGAATACAAGGGTCGGCGGGACGAGGAAAAACAGGATATTCCTGTTGACGAGGCTCTGTCGTTCCTGGTGAAGGCGTCGCCCAAAGGCGGCCTGTAACCCTGAACCAAATTCACCGGAAGGCTGTTCCCGGCCTTCCGGTGTCTTGACGACGTCTCCGCAGATCAGGCGTTGCCCACAATCCCCGGTTCCATCTCCAGCTCAACGCCGAATTTCTCAAGCACAGACTGGCGCACGTCATCAGCCAGGGACAGTACATCCTGGCCGGTTCCACCGGAATGATTGATCAGTACCAACGCCTGGCGGTTGTGAACCCCGACCCGACTGTTGCGAAACCCCTTCCATCCGGCCTGGTCAATAAGCCATGCAGCCGCCAGTTTGACCTGACTATCCGCGGGATAGGACACAACATCCGGAAACCGGGCCTGAAGCTCCCGAAACTGAGTCAATCCTATAACCGGGTTTTTGAAGAAACTGCCCACATTCGGCAATACCGCAGGATCCGGCAGTTTGCGATGACGGACAGCCATCACGGCCTCGGCCACCGCCAGGGGTGTTAACTCAGCCTCGTTAACGTCGCCAAAGTAATCCTGAAGATCCCGATAGCCGATATTCAAAGACGCATCGCGGGACAACCGGAGCCGGATTTCAAGAATGATGTAGCAGCCCGGCCGGTGCTTGAACAGGCTGTCGCGATAGCCGAACTCGCAGGCGCTTGCGGGCAGGTTTTCTACCTCCAGAGTCTGGCGGTTCAGTACCGTGACACTCTCCAGACAGTCACACAACTCGGTGCCATAAGCCCCGATGTTCTGTACCGGGGCGGCGCCGGCCGTGCCCGGGATCAACGCCAGGTTCTCGATCCCGCGATAACCGGAGCGGGCGGCATAAAGCACAGCCTCGTGCCAGTTCTCGCCGGCTTTCAAGACCAATACCGCACCATGATCATCTACCTGCTCCCAGCTTCGGCCACGCAATGCCATCCGGATGACCAGGCCGGGATAATCGCCGGCAAACACCAGATTACTGCCACCGCCAAGTACCAGAACGGACTGTTCATGGTCATCGGCCCAGCAAAGCGCCTGTTTGAGCTGCACCGCGTTTTCGACTTCAACCAGGTATCGGGCCGTTGCAGGCACAGCCAGGGTATTCAACCTCTGAAGGCTGGCCCGCTCCTGAATCTCCAGAGCCTGACTCAAGCCAGCCGCCTCCGGATTTCTTCCAGAAGGCCGGAACTTGCGTCGTGAATCAGATCAAGCACGTGTTCAAAGCCATCCTCTCCGCCGTAGTAGGGGTCCGGTACCTCGGCCAGCCGAGAGCCCCCGAAGTCCAGAAACAGTCGGGGTTCGGTACCGCCATTCTGGTGCCAGACCTCACGAACGTCGGCAAGATTGGACCGATCCATCACCAATACATAGTCAAACTGGTCCAGATCTTCCGCACGGAACTGGCGGGCGCGCAGGTCGCTGATATCGATACCACGGCGCGCCGCGGCGGCAGTTGCCCGCTCGTCCGGGGATTTACCGATATGCCAACTGCCGGTGCCGCAGGAATCAATATGCAGTCTGTCTAACAGGCCATGTTCCTGGGCGAGGTGACGGAAAACTCCCTCGGCACTGGGAGAGCGACAGATATTGCCCAGACAAACAAACAGCACGCTTACACGATCAGCCACGGGCACCCCCTTTTTCCATCAGCGCCCGTAGACGGGCCAGATCCTCTTCGGTATCCACCCCGGGGGCCGGTGGCCGGTCCGCCACATCCACATGAATCAGAGCACCGTTATAAAGTGCTCGCAACTGTTCCAGGGATTCCACCCGCTCGGTAGGGGCCGGCAGCCAGGTGACGAACTCACTGAGCACACTGGCTCGATAGCCATAGATACCAATGTGCCGGAAATAGCCAATGCCATCCGGAAGATCCACATCCTGGGTAGCCGCCCCCGCCGGCCAGAAGTCCCTGGCCCAGGGAATCGGAGCCCGACTGAAGTAATGAGCCATGCCCCGGGCATCGAACACCACTTTCACAACATTGGGATTGAACACCTGGCGGGCATCGTGAATCCGCTCGCACAGCGTTGCGATGGCGGCCTCCTGGTACTGCTCAAGGTTATCGGCAACCTGATTGATCAGTTCGGGCGGTATCAGAGGCTCGTCCCCCTGAACGTTGACCACCCGATGATCCGGATCCAGCTGCAGCTTCCTCGCCACTTCCTCAAGGCGGTCTGTGCCACTGGCATGATTGGGCGAGGTCATGATGACTTCAGCACCAAAACCGCGACACACCTCTTCGATACGGGCATCGTCGGTCGCGACCACCACGCGGCTGGCGCGGCTCTCATTGGCCCGCTCGCAGACATGCTGAATCATCGGCTTGCCGGCAATCATGGCCAGAGGCTTGCCGGGCAAACGGGTAGAGGCATATCGGGCGGGAATGACAACGGTAAATGACATGGTTGCGTCCTGCGGGTGACTCAGTGTTTGTCGAGGCGCTCGTCCGTGCTGAGGGTGCGGGCTTCAACCGCCAGCATAACCGGAATCCCCTCACGAATGGGGAACGCCATGGCATCCTGGTAGCAAATCAACTCGGTACGGGCGTCGTTGAGCTTGAGCTCTCCCTTGCACACCGGGCAGGCCAGCATGGCCAGCAGTTTCTTATCCATGGTTCGATTCCTCGCTGATATCAGTTTGCAACTGGCCAGAGCTGGCTCTGAGCCGTTCCAGAAAATGCTGTTCAAAAGGTTCCGACAACCGGGCCTGAACCGTCAAGACCCAGGCGTTGTCCGGCGCAAAGCCATGGCACTTCACCGCATCCTTGGCCGTCATCACCAACCATTCAAGAGCACCGGACGCCAGGTCTTCGGGGCGAAAATGATGATGGTCGGGAAAGGGAACTTCATTCACGTGGGCGCCAAGGTTCCGGAGGGTTTCGAAAAATCGACCGGGATTACCAATACCCGCTACTGCCCGTACCGGCTTGCCTTTGAGCTGCTCCGGAGACAGGGTCTCACCGGAATTCAGGTTCACCAGAGCCGAAGGCACCAGTTCCATGGCATGGATCTCCGGATGATCAACGCCGGCAAAACTGTCTATGGTCTCTCCGGCCTCAGGAAACTCAGCTCCGTTAAGAACGACAAAGTCGACACCGTTCAAGCGTTCAACCGGCTCCCTCAGCGGGCCTACCGGAATGATGGCACCATTTCCGGTACCGCGCCGGGCATCGAATACAGCCAGTTCGATATCCCGGGGCAGGCGGTAGTGTTGCAGGCCATCATCACAGATCAACACATCGCCCAGGCCATTCTCCAGCGCCCAACGGGCCCCTCGACAGCGATCCGGGTCCACTACAACGGGGCATCCGGTGGCCCGGGCCAGCATCAGAGGCTCATCACCACAGACACCCGCCGGGGTCCCGTCAGCGACCAGCAAGGGATACTGAGAACTCTTACCACCGTAGCCACGGCTGAGAATCACCGGTTTCCAGCCGTGTTGATTCATGCACTGAACCAGACTGGCAGTAAGAGGCGACTTGCCGGTCCCGCCAGCGGTGATATTGCCCACCACCACAACCGGCACCGGCAGCGATTCATTGCGCGCATGCCAGGCCTTTCGGCGTCTGGACTCAGACACCGCCCGATACAACCAGGCCAGTGGTGTGAGCAGGGCAAGAGGTCTGCCCTGCCCGTACCAAAGCCGGTCAACCAGGCTGGTACTCATGCGTGCTCGCTGAACTGAATCTGATGCAGCTGGGCGTAGGCACCCCCCGCAGCCAGCAGCTCACCATGACTGCCGGATTCGACAATGCGGCCATTATCCATGACCAGAATTCGGTCGGCTTTCTCAATGGTGGATAGCCTGTGTGCGATCACCAGCGTGGTACGGCCTTGCATAACGGTTTCCAGCGCCTCCTGAATATGGCGCTCGGATTCTGTATCCAGAGCCGATGTCGCCTCATCCAGAATGAGGATCGGTGCGTCCTTGAGGATGGCCCGTGCAATCGCAAGGCGCTGGCGCTGGCCGCCGGAAAGCATCACGCCATTGTCACCGATCATGGTATCCAGCCCTTCCGGCATGCGATTGATAAACTCAAGCGCATGGGCCTTCTCAGCCGCTTCCATGATTTCCTCCCGGCTGCAGTCGCGCAAGGCGCCATAGGCAATATTGGCGGCAATGGTATCGTTGAACAGCACCACGTTCTGGTTCACCAGAGCAATCTGGGCACGCAGGGACTGAAGCGAAAACTCCTTCAGTTCATGGTCATCAATGCGGATAGCTCCCCCAGTGTACTCGTAGAAACGGGGTAACAGGCTGACCATGGTCGACTTACCACTGCCTGACCGGCCCACCAGTGCAACGCTCTGGCCGGCTGGAATATCGATGGTTATCCCTTCAAGCACATTGTCGAGCTGATCCCGGTATCGGAAAGACACCTGGTCAAATGTGATGTCGCCTTTGACCCGCTGCGGGTTGTAGGAGCCTGGGTCCTCTTCCGGCTTTTCATCCATGGTCTCGAACACATCAAATGCAGCCGCCACACCCTTCTGAATCTTGGCGTGCACGGAAGTGACCTGGCGAATGGGCTTGGCCATGGTCGTCGCCGCGGTGATGAACGCAATCAGCTGACCAGTCGACATCTCACCCCGAATCTCCGGCGCAAGCATGGTCCACACCAGCGCGGCGATAGCAAAAGCCACCAGCACCTGAATGACCGGGACACTGATCGCCTGAGTAGAAGCCATTTTCAGGCTCTGTTTCAGGTTTCGGGCACTGACCTCACGAAACCGCTCCCGTTCATAATCTTCGCCTCCGAAGGTGCGCACCACCCGGTATCCGGTGATTGACTCGGAGGCCACATGGGTGATATCGCCCATGGAGCCCTGAATACGCTTACTGATTCGACGAAACCGTTTGCTGGCATAATTCACTACCAGACCAATGACCGGACCGGCAGTAAGAAAAATCAGGGTCAGCTTCCAGTTGGTGTACAGCATAAAGCCGAGCAGACCCAGTATGGTCAGGCCTTCGCGAAGGGTGATAGTCACCGCATTGGTCGCAGCATCAGCGACCTGCTCAACGTTAAAGGTGAGCTTCGAGACCAGACGCCCGGATGCATTTTCATCATAGTATCGGGACGGCAAAGACATCAGGCGATCAAACACATCGTTGCGCAAGGCGTTGATCACGTTTCGCCCGACGTAACTGATAAAATACTGGCTAAAAAACGTACCAACGCCTCTGAAGGCGAAAACACCCACAATCAGCCCGGTCAGCAACATCCGGTTCTGGTCAGACGGATTCTCGATCGCCGTGATCACATATTCCATCGCCGCGGCCATCCCGGTGGATGCAGCGGCATAAATGATATTTCCGAACACGGCGAGGGAGAACGCAAACCAGAAAGGCTTGACGTACTTGAGCAGGCGTTTGTACGTGGTCCAGCTACCGGCAGGTGGCGTATTGAGCGGCTCCGGCCTTGTTTGCATCACTGGCTCTCAGCCTCCCGCTCTGTGGTTATGCTCAGCTTGGCAAAACCCAGGCGACCGGCAACATCCATGGCCCGCACCACAAATTCGTGGGGGGTTCGGGCATCTGCAGTGATAATGAACGGCAGACTGTTGTCGCCCTCAGCCAGTTCACTGACACCACGCTCCAGGGTTTCCCGGCGATTATTGACCAGGGGGCGGTCATTCAGAAAGTACTGGCCCTCGGCGTTAATCACCACATCAATCTGCCGGACTTCAGACGGAGCTGCCGGCTCTGCACTGGCTTCCGGAAGCTCCACCTGCAGGTGGCTCTCCCGGGTAAATGTGGTCGACACCATGAAGAAAATCAGCAGCAGGAACACCACATCAATCAGTGGCGTCAGATCTACCCCGACTTCCTGGCTTCGTTGACGCTTGAACTTCACGGCGTTCAGGCTCCTTCAACGTCGATTTCGCGGTCTCCGTGGACCACTTCCACCAGTTTGATGGCTTCCTGTTCCATGTTGACGACCAATTCATCCACGCGACGGATGAAATAGCGGTGACAGATCAGAGCAGGAATGGCGACACTCAGGCCAGCCGCGGTGGTAATCAATGCCTCGGAAATGCCTCCGGCCAGGTTACCGGCATTGCCAACGCCGGCCAACTGGATTTCGGCAAACACCTTGATCATCCCGATAACGGTACCCAGAAGGCCCAACAGCGGCGTGATTGTGGCGATAGTACCCAGGGGATTCAGAAAACGCTCCAGCTCGTGGATAACCTGGCTGGCCTCGTGTTCGATGCTTTCTTTCATGATCTCGCGACCATGCTTGGCGTTGATCAGGCCGCCGGCCAATATCCGGCCAAGCGGAGAGGATGCCTGCAGCGCCTTCAGTTTGCGGCCGTTAAGCTCCTTTTTTTTGATCCAGCGCCAGAGTTCGTTAATAGACTGCGGGGGCGCAACCCGAGAGGTCCGCAAGGTCCAGATTCGTTCCAGAATGATGGCAAGTGCCAGGATGGAACAGGCAACAATGGGCACCATCAGGATGCCACCGGCTTTCAACAGCTCGAACACGCTTGATCTCCCTGATTAGTTACAAGCCGCGCTACTTTAGCATAGCTGCCGGTGCAGGCCACACCCGGATTGTCACGGTATTTTACATTCACTCCTGGCAAGCCCCGGAGACGCTATCCAGAAAGGCTGGGTCTTCCAGAGCTCACTCATAAGCAGACCTGAATCTGTGAACCTGAGTGTGATCTGGCCGGAGCAGGCCGTATTCAATGGCACTGCACCGCTGGCGCGGTATCGACCGGTTACTTCCGGATGCGGATGCCCGAAATGGTGCCGGTAGCCCGCCGTATAGATCACCTGATCCGGCGCCACCGCCTGCACCCAGCGTGTTGAAGATGAGGTTTTGCTGCCATGGTGTGGCGCCAGCACCACCCGGTGCGCAACGCGGTTCTCAAGCCAGTCCGGCCCACCATCACCCAGCATGAGTTTTTCAACCTTCCGGCTGATATCCCCGGTCAATACGAGATCACTGTTGCTGGGCGGATGATACAGGCGCATCACGCACGAAGCGTCATTCCCTTCCGCAGGCATTGGATTTTGCCACCGCGACATCACAAGACCCGGCCACTGAATATTCCCCGGGCGACAGGCCTCTACCGGTGCCGGAACACGCCCATTAATCAGATCCGGCTCACCGGAAATCACCCTTTTGATCGCGAAGTGCTCAGATAACGTCTCGAGACCGCCGGCGTGGTCATTGTCGGCATGACTTAGAACCAGTAGATCAATAACCTCGACGCCCATCGCCCGGAGATTCGGAACCAGCACCGAATCCACAGCAGAGTACACGCCCGCGACTTCCGGCCCGGTGTCATACACCATCACCCTGCCACTGGCACGAACCACAACCGACAGTCCCTGCCCCACATCCAGAACACGTACTTCAGGCGCCTGTACGACGGAATTGCCTCCTCCGGCACCGGACCAGGGAATACTGAGCAGCAGAAAGGTACCCCCCAGCAATGCCCGCCATCGCCAGTCGCTCCAGCGAATTGCCCAAAGCGCCAGCAACGCCAGACTTGCTGCCAGTGGCAGCGGCAGAGGCTGCATCTGTCCTGCCGGGAACCGGGCCACCAATTCCAGCCACCACCAAAGCGCTCCCAGGACCAGGTCAAACCCGGCCGATACCCAGGGCAGGAGCCACCCTCCGGAAAGGAGCGCGATGATAGCCCCCAGGAACAGCACCGGCATGACAGCAAGCGAAACCCAGGGAACCGCCAGAAGGTTGGCCGCGAAGCCTGCAAGCGGTTGGCCCTGATGCAACAGCATCAACATTGGCCACAATCCGAAAAATACCGCCCCCTGCGCTCTTAACAAGGCCGACAACCAGCCCGACGAGCCCAGACGGCCGGAGAACACGATCAGCAGCACCCCGACAGCACCAAAGGACAACCAGAAGCCCTGATCCAGAGGCGCAAACGGATCCATCAGAAGCACCGCTGCCAGCGCCAACACAAAGGGCCGCCAGCCACTTTGCTGTCTTGCCTTGAGCAGATACCAGCCGCCCGCAACCACCATTACCAGGGCCCGGCGAGTCGGTACAGTAAAGCCGGCCAATAACGCATAGGCGAAGCAACTGAGAACAACTACCAGAAAAACCAGAGAACGCCGCCCCTGCTCACTCAGGCAACCAACCGGCAGCAACAGCAAGCCCCAGCGCGCCAGCAGACCGGCTCCGACAGCCACCAGCCCGAGATGCAAACCGGAAATGGCCACCAGATGTATGGTGCCGGTCGCCTTGAGCACCTGCCAGTGGTGATCTTCCAGCGAGCCCCGGTTACCCATCAGCAAAGAGGCAATCAGCGGGTAGTATTCCGCTTCACCAAACCAACGCTGCAACTGTTTTGAAGCGCGCCAGTGCCAGGCGTGGTACTGACATTGCAGTCCGCAGGCCAGCTCCGGAGCTGCATCCACCTGCTTTACACTGCCAGTCGCCCGGTAGCCATGGCGGAACAACCAGTCTTCGTAACGAAACCCGTCCGGATTCAGATTGCCGTGCGGACGCTTGAGCGTGACCTCCAGGGTCAGACGATGGTCGGGTAGCGGGCGCCCCTCCCTGCCGTACCAGGACAGCCGAAGGACGCGGGGCAAGGTATAACTTTTGGACACATCGGGGACATGCCATTGCCGAACACAGAATCCGAATCTCAGGCTGTCAAAGCTTCCCGGTGTCGGCAAATCACAGAGGTAGCCGGAAACCATGATGCGCTTGGTCTCCAGCTCCGAAGGCAGGCGTTCGGCAAGTCTCATATCGGCATTCCAGCCGGCCCAGGCCAGCCCCAGCGTCGCAGCAACCACCACGGGCGCAAGCCTATGCATGCGCCGATATCGCCAGAACATCGCCAGCAACATTACCCCAACCAGCACAAACAGCCATGGATATGGTGGCAAGGTTGCGAGCCGATACAGTAAGATAACGCCGCAAGAGAAGGCGAGAATGCTGGCGAGTCCAACACCGAGCCTGCTGACCCGGTTGGTAACTGGGTTTTCGGACAATCCTTGTCCTCCGATTTTCGATAGCGCTGGCAGCCCCTGGGTGCCAGTGATTACTCAAAGCCAGGAAACAGGCCGAACTTCCTATGCCGAAGAAGTTCATGAAACGGTATTTGCCCACCCCTGAAAAGGTGCAGTCGATGCAATCGCTGCGTTTTCTGGGCGATATCCTCCATGAACCCAACCTGTGGCACATCAACCGACACTGTGTTGCCAGGGCCTTCCTGGTGGGCGTCTGGTTCTGCTTTATCCCGATGCCCTTCCAGATGCTGGCGGCGGCCTTCTGCGCCATCTGGTTTAACGCCAACCTGCCTTTGTCTGTGGTTCTGGTCTGGATCAGCAATCCGCTGACCATGCCCCCGATGTTCTACTTCAATTACAAGGTGGGGGCCTGGATACTGAACCGGCCGGTTCTGGCGTTCGAATTCGAGCTTTCCTGGGACTGGATCAGCCACAGATTGATCGATATCGGCGTGCCCCTTTATCTGGGTTCTCTGGTTCTGGCTACTGTTACCGCCTGCCTCGCCTACCTGATCATTCAGTATCTCTGGCGCCGCAAGATCCGCACTGACTGGCAATTACGGCGTCGCCAGCGCATCAAGCGAACGCCAGCCAGCAATCAGGCCTCCTGAACCAACCGCCCCTGCTCCAGTCGCAGCACCCTTCCCAGGCTCCGGGCCATGGTCATATCGTGTGTAACCATAATGAATGAGGTCCCGGAATTATCCCTCAGGTCACCAATCAGGGCCCGAATCCCCTCTCCGGTGTGCTCATCCAGGTTACCGGTCGGCTCATCCATCAATACGCACTCCGGGCTGTTAACCAGCGCCCTGGCTATGGCGACCCGCTGACGTTCACCACCGGACAACTCACCAGGCTTGTGCCTGAGCCGTTCACCCAGGCCGACCCTTTGCAGCAGATGCTCCGCCTTCGGGCGTGCCTGCTTGGGTGGCATGCCACCCAGCGCGCAGGGCAACATAACGTTCTCGAGGGCGGTAAATTCCGGTAACAGGTGATGGAACTGATACACAAACCCCAGGTGCTGGTTCCGGAAGCGCGCCCTGCCCGCTTCCGATAGCTTGTGAATGTCCTCGCCGCAGATCCGGATATGCCCCGAGGAAGGGCGATCCAGGCCACCCAGCAGATTCAGCAGGGTTGTTTTCCCGGCTCCGCTACTGCCGACAATGGCGACTGTCTCGCCGGCCTCAACCTGGAGAGAGATGTCCGAAAAAATCGTCAGCGTCTCCGGCCCTTCGCTGTAGGTTCGGGTAACCTGCTGACAATCAATCACCAGAGATGTCCCCTGCCCGTCACTCATAACGCAATGCCTCCGCCGGTTCGACCCGCGATGCACGCCAGGCCGGGTAAATAGTTGCCAGCAGGCTCATAGCAAGGCCCGCACCGCTGATAATCAGTACATCCTGCAACTGGAGCTGCGATGGCAGGTAGCTGATGAAATAGACATCGGCGCTGAGGAACTGATGCCCCAGCGCCGATTCAAGCCAGGAGATAAAGCCGCTGATGTTCAGGGCGCCAAAGATCCCCAGCGCGGTACCTGTCAGCGTTCCAAACACGCCAATCACGGCACCCTGGATGATAAAGATCCTCATAATGCGCCCGGGCGTGGCGCCCATGGTTCGCAGAATAGCGATATCCGCAGTCTTGTCGGTCACCACCATGACCAGTGTCGACACAATATTGAAGGCCGCCACGGCGACAATGAACATCAACAACAACCCGATCATGGTTTTTTCCATGCGGATTGCCTGAAACAGGTTGCCGTGGGTACGGGTCCAGTCCGATACGTAGTAGCGGCCGCCCAGTGTGCGGGCAACATCATTGACAACCCGAGGTGCCGCAAACAGGTCATCCATCAACAGCCGGATACCCTCTGCCCGACCACCGGTGCGCATCAACCGCGCCGCATCATCCATGTGGATCAGCGCGTAGTTGCCATCCAGTTCTGCACCAACACTGAAAATACCCTTGACGGTGAAGCGCTTGAGCCTGGGCAACACCCCGGCCGGGGTTACGGAAGCTTCCGGCAACACCACCGTCAGCTTATCTCCCACCCCCAGGCGAAGACTGTTAGCCATCAACCGGCCTATGATGATTCCGAATTCGCCAGAACGAAGCTCATCAAGGCTGCCTTCGATAAAATGATTCTCGATAATCGAAACACTGGCCTCCTGCTCCGGCAGGACACCGTTGAGCATAACGCCCCGGACGTTACCACCACCGGTTACCATGCCCTGCCCCTGGATAAAGGGAGCGGCCGCGAGCACCCGCGGGTAGGCTTCGACCTTCTGGTCAATCTCCTGCCAGTTCTCCAACGGGCCGGAAGCCCCCTGAATCGTGGCATGGGGCACCATCCCAAGAATGCGCTGCTTGAGTTCACGATCGAACCCGTTCATGACCGAGAGCACGATGATCAGTACCGCCACGCCCAGCATCAGGCCAATCATTGAGGTCAGGGAGATAAAGGAGATGAAGTGATTGCGTCGTTTGGCGGCGGTGTATCGCAGCCCAATATAAAACGATAAGGGTCTGAACATGTAGGGGTGCCTGTCGCTACCTTGCGGTCCGTCGATTATTGAATCCCCGCTGGCCTTTATCATTACCTGGCCCGGAGATTTGCCAGGCCTCTTACCAGCCATCGGGAAACTGCTAAACTGTTCTATAATCAATAAAAACCCGTCCGGAGACAGGATGCCAAGCCAGAATAAAACGCCACCGAGCGGAGACAGCCAACGGGAGCGCCGGGAGTTCTTCCGGATAGAAGACCGTATCGGGCTTGAGGTACGCCGCCTGGACGACGCCCGTGCCGGCGACGACCCGTTCAACAGCTCACCACTGGAAGCCCTGAAAGCCGAGTTCCGGAGGCTGGACCAGGACGTACGTGCACACCTGGCAAGCCTGGCCGAGCGCGACCGCCTGCTGGCCGGGCTGGTCAAATCCCTGAACAGCAAGGTCGATACGCTGGCGCGCATTATCGCCTTTGAGCAAAATCCGTTGCAACCGGAGGACTGGCAGGATGTGACCCTGAGCGAGGGCGGGCTCTCATTCAGCTGGCCCACGGCAGCCTTTGACGCGGGTGACCGACTGGCCGTTCGGATGACCTTACCACCAGAGCTGTACCAGCCCAGAGCCATTGCCGAAGTGCTGGATACCGAGCAGGACAACCAAGGCGGCACGCGGGTTCACACGCTGTTTGTCGAACTGGATGACAGCGACCGCCAGCAAATTGCCCGCCATGTGATGCGTTGGCAGATTCGACAACGACAAAAAGAGTAAGATACTGAAAAAGTGCTGACTTTTGCTAAGCTTTTCGGGATATTACGTTTTATTCATCTGCCGCAGACCGTGCGCAGTAATCAGGCATTATTGGAGAATCCTCTATGACAAACTACCGCAACGTGATGGCTGCTGCCGTTCTGGCTACCGCTGTATTCGCCGGTTCAGTGCCACTGGCCCATGCCGAGGAACTGAGGGTTCCGGTGGGCAGCCAGGCTGACAGAAGCCAGATCAGCCTGCCCGCGAACGGCATGAGTGAGGATTCCGTACGTAATCGCTGGGGCACGCCCCAGGACATCAAAGGCCCGGTCGGGGAACCGCCCATCAGTCAGTGGCATTATCAGAATTTTGTCGTCTATTTCGAAGGCAACCGCGTAATACATGCCGTGGTAAAGCAACACAAAGACTGACCGTCACCCGCTTCATCACACAGGAAGAGCATCTGACCAGGGAATGACAATGCACTGGCTGCATTGCTCAGATAGAATGGCGGCTTTTGCAAACCAAGGTGACTTATACAGTGACTTCCAGACGTACGTTGCCTGCGGAGTGGGCTCCCCAAAGCGCAGTCATGTTGACGTGGCCTCATCCCGGAACCGACTGGGCGCGGCGAATGGCCGACGTAGAGCCCGTGTTCGAGGCCATTGCCAAAGCGGTCCTCCGTTTTGAACATCTGGTGATCAGCTGCGAATTCGTGGCACGTCTCCAGCAACTTGGCCAGCAGCTGAACGCTTATGCCGAAGGCAATGGGTTACCAGGCCGCGTGATCACTGTGCCAGCCCCGGCCAACGACACCTGGGCCAGGGACCACGGCCCCATCACCGTGGATACCACCGACGGCCCGACACTGCTGGACTTCCGATTCAATGCCTGGGGAGACAAATTTCCCTGGGAAAAAGACGATGCCCTCAACCGGCACCTGGCGAACGCGGGCGTTTTCGGCAAACACCCACTGCAGCCAGTGGATTTTGTCCTGGAAGGTGGCTCGATAGAATCCGATGGCGCCGGCACCTTGCTCACTACCAGCGAGTGCCTTCTGACTCCGTCCAGAAACCCATCCATGGATCGGACCGCGATCGAGCAGTTGCTGGAAGAGGTCCTTGGGGTCGATCGTATTCTCTGGCTCAACCACGGTTATCTGGCGGGCGACGATACCGACAGCCACATCGATACCCTGGCACGGTTCTGTGCGCCTGATCATATCTGCTATGTAGCATGCCCGGACGTTGCGGACGAACACTACAGCGCCCTGGCGGCCATGGAAGAAGAATTGCAGGAATTCCGTCAGGCCGACGGCAGCCCCTATCGCCTGACCCCCCTGCCGTGGCCTGACCCGATTCACGATGAAGACGGTGAACGGTTGCCAGCAACCTACGCCAATTTTCTGATCATCAATGGCGCAATCTTGCTGCCGGTTTACGACGTGCCACAGGACGAAGAAGCGATCCGTATCATGGCGGACCTATTCCCCGACCGGGAAATCGTTCCGATCAACTGCCGCCCGCTTATTTATCAGCACGGCAGCCTGCATTGCGTGACCATGCAAATTCCTTCCGGAGTGGTAACCGTATGATCAGCACGAACATCGGCTCCAGCCTCAAGGTCGCAGCCGTTCAGCAAACCTGCAGCCCCGACAAGAATCAGAGCCTCGCCACATCGGAACGCCTGATCCGCAAGGCGGCCAAGGATGGAGCTCAACTGGTTGTCCTGCAGGAACTGCACGCCACACAGTATTTCTGCCAGACCGAAGACACCGCTATTTTTGAGCTGGCCGAACCCATTCCCGGGCCCACCAGCAACTATCTGTCTGGTCTCGCAAAAGAATTGAGCGTTGTGCTTGTGGGTTCTATTTTTGAAAGGCGCATGAATGGCGTTTACCACAACACATCTGTGGTGTTCGACACCGATGGCAGCCTGGCCGGGCTATACCGCAAAATGCATATCCCGGACGACCCGGGCTTCTATGAGAAATTCTACTTTACCCCCGGCGATGCCACCTTCAATGATGGCCGCAGCGGGTTTACCCCCATCCAGACTTCCGTTGGCAAACTGGGGGTGCTGGTGTGCTGGGACCAGTGGTACCCGGAAGCGGCCCGGCTGATGGCATTGGCCGGTGCAGAAATACTGATCTACCCCACGGCCATTGGCTGGGACGTGACCGACGATCCGGACGAACAGGCCCGACAACTGGAAGCCTGGGTAACCGTTCAGCGCGGCCACGCGGTAGCCAACAACCTTCCGGTGATTGCTCCGAATCGCGTGGGTATCGAGCCGGATCCTTCCGGCCACAGTGACGGCATTCGTTTCTGGGGTAACAGTTTCATCTGCGGCCCCCAGGGCGAATTTCTGGCCCGTGCCAACGAGACTGACGAGTGCATCCTGTCGGTAACCCTGGATCGCCAGCGTACCGAATCCATCCGTAGAATCTGGCCGTACCTCAGGGACAGACGCATCGATGCCTACGGCGACATTCTGAAACGGGTGAGGGACTAGAACCGGCATGAAACAGAAAATGGACACGGTCGTCAGCGCCCTTAACAAGATATTGCTGGGCAAGGAAAATCAGGTTCGTCTGGCACTCTGCGGCCTGCTGGCCCGCGGCCACCTGCTGATCGAAGATATCCCGGGCATGGGCAAGACCACCCTCTCCCATGCACTGGCAAAAATCATGGGGCTGAGCTATCAGCGAATCCAGTTCACCAACGACCTGCTGCCCGCAGACGTTCTGGGCTACTCCATGTATGACAAGCAGGCCGGTGGGTTGGTGTTTCACCCGGGCCCCATCTTCGCCCAGGTAGTTCTGGCAGACGAGATCAACCGCGCGTCACCGCGCACCCAAAGCGCCCTTCTGGAAGCCATGGAAGAAAGGCAGGTATCCATTGAGGGGGAAACCCGACCACTACCAACCCCGTTCTTTGTGATCGCAACCCAGAACCCGATTGAGCAAGGTGGCACCTTCCCCCTGCCTGAGTCCCAGCTTGACCGGTTTCTGATGAGGCTCCGGCTGGGCTACCCCGACCCGAAAGCGGAACGGGAGCTACTGGAAGGCGAAGACCGCAAGCATCTTACCGACCGGTTGAAGGCCATACTGCCACACGATGAACTGGTGGCCTTGCAGCAGGCCGTGGAAAAGGTATCCGCCAGCCCGGCTTTGCTGGATTATCTGCAACGCCTTCTGGAGCAGAGCCGGCGCATGCCCGGACTGCTTTACGGCTTGTCCCCGCGGGCGGGCCTCGGCCTTTTACGGGCGGCCAAAGCCTGGGCGCTAATGGAAGGTCGCAACCACGTACTGCCCGACGACGTGCAGGCCGTCTTCCCCGCCGTAGCCGAGCACCGGCTGGAACAGGGGGAATCCGGCAAAGCCCGGGAGCGGGTGCGCCAGCTGTTAACCACAGTATCAGTGCTTGAATAATCCGGGTCTGACCACATAGCAAGGTTTTATAAGCTGCATTGGCGTAAACGAATGGCAGCCCGGTCATTTCATGTTAGCCTTTTGCCAGATTTCAGATGAGCGGCTCCCATTCTGCCCCCGCGGAGGGGCAGAACAAAGAGCCGTCGAATACGCATACTTCATTTCAGTGAGACACAGATGAGCGAAACCCGACATTCCCGACTGATCATTCTTGGCTCCGGCCCGGCCGGCTATACCGCTGCTGTTTATGCCGCGCGCGCCAACCTGAACCCGACCCTGATCACCGGTATCGAAGTGGGCGGCCAGCTGACCACCACCACTGATGTAGACAACTGGCCGGGCGACAACGACGGCGTTCAGGGCCCCGAGCTCATGCAGCGCATGCAGAAGCACGCCGAGCGTTTTGAAACCAGCATCGTGTACGACACCATCAATGAAGCCGATCTGAACAACCGCCCGTTTCGGCTCAAGGGCGACAACGGCGAATACACCTGCGACGCTCTGATCATTGCCACCGGCGCCTCTGCCATGTACCTGGGGCTTGAGTCCGAGGAGAAGTTCAAGGGCCAGGGCGTGTCGGCCTGTGCCACCTGTGACGGCTTCTTCTACCGTAAGCAGAAAGTCGCGGTTATCGGCGGCGGCAATACCGCTGTGGAAGAAGCACTCTATCTCTCGAACATCGCCGATGAAGTAACCCTGGTACACCGCCGCGACAAACTGCGCGCCGAGAAGATCCTGCAGGACAAGCTCTTCGAGAAAGCCGAAAACGGCAACGTCAACATCATCTGGGATCACACCCTGGACGAAGTGCTCGGCGACGGCACCGGCGTTACCGGCATGCGCATCAAGAGCACCAAAGATGGCAGCACTCAGGATCTCGAGCTGGCCGGCGTATTTATCGCGATTGGCCATAAGCCGAATACCAGCCTGTTTGAAGGCCAGCTGGATATGACTAACGGTTACATCCGGATTCGCTCCGGCCTGGAGGGCATGGCTACCCAGACCAGCATTCCGGGCGTGTTCGCCGCCGGCGACGTAGCCGACCACGTTTATCGGCAGGCTGTAACCTCTGCCGGCTTCGGTTGCATGGCTGCGCTGGACGCCGAGAAGTTTCTTGACCAACAGAGCTAACAGCTCAGGAGCAGAATGACGTCGCTACCCTGGCTGGATCCTGATCAACTCTGGTTTCCTCCGGCTGAAGAAGCGCTGGAGGATCCCGATGGCCTGCTTGCCCTGGGTGGCGACCTGTCTCCGGAACGCCTGATTCTGGCCTATCGAAATGGTATTTTCCCCTGGTTCAGTGACGACCAGCCTATACTCTGGTGGTCACCGAATCCCCGGTGCGTTCTGTTTCCGTCCGACATCCATATCTCCCGGAGTCTGCGCCGGACACTGAACCAGCGCCGATTTCATATCACCACCGATCACTGCTTCGGCCGCATCATCCGGCTCTGCGCAAACACACGCGCTGAGGGCACCTGGATAACTGACGAAATGATGGCAGCGTATACAGAACTTCATAAACGTGGCATCGCCCACTCTATTGAAGTCTGGAATCGCAACAATGAGCTCGCAGGCGGCATGTACGGGCTGGCTATCGGCCGCTGCTTCTTCGGCGAATCCATGTTTTCACTGGAAACCAACGCCTCCAAGGTTCTGATGGTGCACCTGGCACATCAGTTGGGTGAATGGGGCTATCAGTTCATGGATTGTCAGGTGGAGAGCGATCATCTGCTGACAATGGGTGCGAGCAGTATTCCTAGGGCCGAGTTTTTATCTATACTCAGGGCATGTGTCGATCGGAAACCGGACCAGCCAGACTGGAACTTCAGCTGGCAATGGCCCTGCCCGGAGGTGAAATGAGTAATCTCAGAACGCTCGTTTTCTTTGCCACCCCTCCTCACGATTGCAGTTACCTGCCAGACCGTGAAGCGACCACCATGTTTGTGGACCCTCGCGCCCACATCGACAAAAAACTCTACAGTCAGTTAACCGCACTGGGCTTCCGCCGCAGCGGCTCACATTACTACCGTCCGCACTGTGAAAGCTGTAACGCCTGTGTTCCGGTACGCCTGCAGGTAGGCCAATTCGAGCCAGACCGGAATCAACGCCGAGTGCTTCGCAAAAATGCCGACCTCGACTGCAAGCTGGTGCCAGCAGCATTCAGTGAACGCTATTACCGGCTGTATGCCCACTATATAGAGGAGCGTCATCGCGACGGTGACATGTATCCACCTTCAAGAGAGCAATTTACCTCGTTCCTCGTGGAGGGGGCTACCGACTCCTGGTTCCTTGAAATGTCCCTTGATGGCGAACTGGTGGGACTGGCAGCCGTCGACCTGCTGGATGATGGCCTGTCCGCCATCTACACCGTCTTCGCCCCGGAACTGGAGCACCGGAGCCTGGGCACTTTCGCCGTGCTCTGGCAGATTGAGGAAGCCAAACGGCGGGAATTGCCGCATCTGTATCTGGGGTACTGGATAAAAGAATGCCGGAAAATGAACTATAAAACCCGCTTTAAACCCATTGAGGCCTTGCGGGATGGCCACTGGCGCAAGATGTCGACCGACTGAATTTTGCCAAACGTGGAGAATTCAGGCAGAATTGCGCAATTTAAAATCACCGAAAAGTATTCCGAACGAGGTTTCTACTGAATGGCGAAATCAGATGTCATTGAAATGGAAGGCGTTATTGTCGATACCCTTCCCAACACCATGTTCCGCGTTGAGCTGTCCAACGGCCACGTTGTGACTGCACACATCTCCGGAAAAATGCGCAAGAACTACATCCGCATTCTGACTGGTGACAAGGTCAAGGTTGAGCTGACTCCCTACGACCTCAGCAAGGGCCGCATCGTTTACCGCGCCCGTTAATCGGCCAGGCTGACATCTGAAAAGCCCCGCAAGTGCGGGGCTTTTTTGTATCACACGGCTTCAGCCGGTTCGTCCTCGTAATCAAAGGTCAGCTCGTCGTCCTTGAGCTGAATGAACACATCACCACCGTGCTCCGATAGCCGGCCGAACAGGATCTGCTCCGCCAGCGGACGCTTGATCTTGTCCTGGATCAGGCGCGCCATCGGCCGGGCCCCCATGGTCACGTCATAGCCTTTTTCCGCCAGCCAGAGCTTGGCCGCATCGTCAACGTGAAGCACCACATGCTTCTCGTCCAGCTGCGCCTGCAATTCGGTGAGGAACTTGTCTACCACGTGCGTAATGGTGTCCTTCTGCAGATCGGCGAACTGGATAATGCCATCCAGTCGATTGCGGAACTCCGGCGTGAAGGTTTTGCTGATCACTTCCATGCCGTCGGTGCTGTGATCCTGCTCATTGAAGCCGATCGAGCGGCGGGCCATGCTTTCAGCGCCCGCGTTGGTAGTCATCACCAGAATCACGTGGCGGAAATCCGCCTTACGGCCATTGTTATCCGTCAAGGTACCGTGATCCATCACCTGCAGCAGCAGGTTGAAGACTTCAGGATGCGCCTTCTCGATCTCATCCAGAAGCAACACGCAGTGCGGATGCTTGTTGACCGCTTCGGTCAGCAGGCCGCCCTGGTCATAGCCGACATAGCCCGGAGGTGCGCCAATCAGGCGTGAGACAGTATGCCGCTCCATGTACTCTGACATATCGAAGCGAACAAGCTCGATGCCCAGCACCTTCGCCAGTTGCTTGGTGACTTCCGTTTTACCGACACCGGTCGGCCCGGCGAACAGGAAGGCACCTTCCGGCTTCTCAGGCGCTTTCAGGCCTGCCCGCGCCAGCTTGATGGCGGTTGCCAGGGATTCGATCGCCGGATCCTGACCGAACACCACCATCTTCAGATCACGCTCAAGATTTCGCAGCAGATCCTTGTCGCTGGTAGAGACGTTCTTCGGCGGAATGCGCGCAATATTGGCGACAACGTCTTCGATGTCGGTCACATCGATGGTTTTCTTGCGCTTGTCTTCCGGCTGCAGCCTCTGCCGCGCACCGGCTTCATCGATGACATCAATGGCCTTGTCGGGCAGGTGCCGGTCGGTGATGTACCGGTCTGCCAGCTCTGCGGCTACCCGCAACGCCTTGTCGGTGTACTTGAGATCGTGATGTTTCTCGAAGTTTGGCTTGAGACCCTTGAGGATCTGGTAGGTGTCCTCAACGCTCGGCTCGTTGACATCAATTTTCTGGAAGCGACGCGCCAGGGCGCTGTCTTTCTCGAAAATTCCGCGGAACTCCTGAAACGTGGTCGAACCAATGCAACGGAGTTCGCCTGAACTAAGCATGGGCTTGAGCAGGTTCGAGGCATCCATCACGCCACCCGACGCGGAACCAGCGCCAATGATGGTGTGGATCTCATCAATGAACAGAATGGCATGATTCTGCTTTTTCAGGTCACTCAAAAGGCCTTTCAGGCGTTTTTCAAAATCGCCACGATACTTGGTACCGGCCAGTAACGCGCCCATATCCAGTGAGTAGACGACGGCATCCGAAATAATCTCCGGCACCTGCCCGTCCACAATCCGCTTGGCCAGACCTTCGGCAATGGCTGTCTTGCCAACGCCAGCCTCGCCCACCAGCAAGGGGTTGTTCTTGCGGCGGCGAACCAGAATCTGTACCACCCGCTCAACCTCATGCTCCCGGCCAATCAGCGGGTCAATCCGCCCCTGCCGTGCCTGTTCATTAAGGTTCGTGGCGTAGCTTTCCAGCGGACGGGAATGCCCACCCTCTTCCGCCGCTTCGTCCTGGGCGGCGTGATCCGCGCCCTCCTGGTCTTCTGCTCCCTGTACCCGGGAAATGCCATGGGAGACGAAGTTAACCACATCAATCCGGGCAATATTCTGCTTTTTCAGCACATAAACCGCCTGGCTTTCCTGCTCACTGAAGATGGCGACCAGCACGTTTGCCCCGGTTACCTCCTTCTTGCCAGACGACTGCACATGGAATACCGCTCTCTGCAGTACCCGCTGGAATCCCAATGTGGGTTGGGTTTCGCGCTCACTGTCGGAGCTCGGGATCAGGGGGGTGGTGGAGTCCACAAACTCTACCAGCTCTTCCTCAAGGCGCTTCAGGTCTGCACCACAGGCTTTCAGGACACCCACTGCCGATTCGTTGTCGAGAAGGGCCAGCAACAAATGCTCGACGGTCATGAATTCATGACGCTTGTCCCTCGCATTTTTGAAGGCCGTATTCAGCGTAATTTCCAGATCTTTACTCAGCATGGGCCACCCCAACGTCTGTCAGTCCGCACGTTCAATCTCGCAAAGGAGCGGATGTTCGCATTCCGAGGAATACTGGTTCACCTGTGCTGCCTTTGTTTCCGCGATGTCTCGGGTATATACCCCACATACGGCTTTTCCCTGCGTATGGACGAGCAGCATCACCTGCGTCGCCTTTTCTTCGTTCATGGCGAAGAACTTCATCAGTACGTCCACCACAAAATCCATGGGTGTGTAATCATCATTCAGGAGCACAACCCGGTAACGCGCCGGGCGCTTCAGGGCAGGCTTCTCCGGCGCAACACTGACCCCCTCATGGCGACCGGGTTGTTCATCCTCCCCCTGATTGAATACTAGTAGAGAATTCTCAATTGTCCGCATGGTTCCATATACCGGTTATTCGGTTCCTGACTTAAATGTGGATGCGTGGCAGCGTGTTTTCAAGCCAACACTGCCCACAAGCGTGCGTTGTTTATCAATACGAACATGATACCGCTTCCAGACCTGCCAGAACCACCTGTTCCGCAGTATCCGGCACTTGACTCGGGCGCCGGTTTGGCCGACAGTTAATGTGCATTGTTAAAGAATGTAAACTCATGCTTCAGCGTGTAACCCAAAGCCACATCCAATACCGGTTTCACGTTGTTGGCAACAGTTCCGGCGCCACCAGGGCGCTGTGAATTCAACACACAAAACCAATAATAAGGGAGCACCTGCTAAGCCTCTGGAACTCGCCCGCCATACACGGGCACCAAAACAGAGGAGCAGTCAGCGCCTCCCAAAGTGACAGCAAAGGAACAGGGGAGTTCATCATGCCAAGAGGCAAAGTCAAATGGTTCAATAATGCCAAGGGATACGGCTTCATCATTGAAGATGGCTGCAGCGATGACCTGTTTGCCCATTTCTCCTCAGTCCAGATGGATGGCTACAAAACCCTCAAGGCCGGCCAGACGGTAACGTTCGACAAGAAGCCAAGTGACAAGGGCGTTCACGCCATCAACATTGTCCCGGACGAGGTTCCGGCCAGAGAATCCGGGCCGAAAACGGCATCGGATTCCTCGGATCAGGCGGCTCAATCAAGCAACAGCAACGAGAGCTACACGCCCCGCGCTGTAAACGGCTGATGCCGGGCGTTGTCTGAGAACTTCAGCCAACGCCGGGCAGCCTGGCATTTCTTTCCTTTTCCCGCCGGTTTTACCGGCGGGCAGGCTTCGTGCTTTTTAATCAACGGTGATTACAGTAGTCTTGGCGCTTTCGCGCATTTCCGGCACAGGACTTCACCCATGGCGAAGCTGATTCTCTTCAACAAGCCGTTTCACGTATTGAGTCAGTTTACCGACGAGCGCGCCAGCCATCCCAGGGCTACCCTTGCCGACTGGATTGACCAACCCGGCGTTTATCCGGCCGGCCGGCTCGATTACGATTCCGAAGGGCTTTTACTGCTCACCGACCAGGGCGCGTTACAGCATCGTATCGCATCGCCCACCAACAAAATGCCCAAGACTTACTGGGTTCAGGTCGAAGGTGAGCTCACAGACGAGGCCCTGCACAAGCTTCGCAAAGGTGTCGTGTTGAAAGACGGAATCACGCGGCCGGCCAGAGCGGAGCGACTTGAAACACCCGACCTGTGGCCCCGAAATCCTCCGGTGCGGTTTCGGCAGAACGTGCCCACCAGCTGGCTGGCACTGACCATTACCGAGGGCAAGAACCGACAGGTGCGCCGAATGACTGCAGCCGTGGGCTACCCTACCCTGAGACTGATCCGGGTCCGCATCGGGGACTGGACGCTGGATAACCTGAAGCCCGGCGAATACCGAACTGTTACGGTCAATCTGCCCGATACACCCCCGAACACATCCGCCAGGCCTAAAAGGAGGCGCCGCCGATCATGACCTGGAAACCCCATGCCACCGTGGCGGTGGTTGTTGAAGACGATCAGGGCCGGTTTCTTCTGGTCGAGGAAGTCAGTAGCGGAAAGGTGGTTTTTAACCAGCCCGCCGGCCATATCGAGGAAAACGAGGCCATCCTGGATGCCGTACGCCGGGAAACCCTGGAAGAGACCGGGTGGGAGATAGAGCCGGTTTATTTCCTGGGCGTCTACACCTACAAGGCTCCAGCCAATGGTGTCACCTATTACCGCTTCTGTTATGCCGCCAAAGCCATCCGGCATGCCACCGACGAGCTGGATACCGGCATCATCGGCCCACACTGGCTGACACCGGAGGAAATCCGGGAACTCGGTGACCAGCTTCGAAGCCCGCTGGTCCTCCAGTGCATCGAGGATTACCGAAACGGACGCAAATTCCCCCTTGATGTGGTTGTTGATGGACAGACGTAGTCGCCGGATGATGTTAAAATTCGCGCTTTTGACCGGTTCCCAGATGAAATGACCCAGAATTCCGAACCCAAATCCCCCCAGCACACCCGCGTGATCGTCGGCATGTCCGGCGGTGTGGATTCGTCCGTGGCTGCCTGGCTCCTGAAAGACCAGGGGTATCAGGTGGAAGGCCTGTTCATGAAGAACTGGGACGAGGACGACGGTACCGAATACTGTACTGCAATGACCGATCTGGCCGACGCACAGGCTGTTGCCGACGCCATCGGCATCAAACTGCACACTGCGAGCTTCGCTGCAGAGTACTGGGACCGGGTATTCGAGCATTTTCTGTCAGAATACAGTGCCGGCCGAACCCCCAACCCGGACATCCTCTGCAACAAGGAAGTAAAATTCCGGGCGTTTCTGGATTACGCCGTTACTCTGGGCGCCGACTACATCGCGACCGGCCATTACACCCGCCAGCGCCCGCTCAACGATGGCAGCGGCAAGGCCCAGTTGCTCAAGGGACTGGATCCCAACAAAGACCAGAGCTACTTCCTGCATGCCGTCTCCGGCGAGCGCATCGCCCGCACCCTGTTCCCGGTGGGCGAACTGGAAAAACCGGAAGTGCGCCGGATTGCTGAAGAGCAGGGGTTCGTTACCCACGACAAAAAAGATTCCACGGGTATCTGTTTTATTGGTGAACGGAAGTTTACCGATTTTCTGAAACAGTACCTGCCGGCCCAACCCGGCAGCATTGAAACGCCCGACGGCAAGGTGATTGGCAAACATCAAGGCCTGATGTATCACACCATCGGGCAACGCCACGGCCTGGGCATTGGCGGTCTTGCGGAGTTCGGCGACGACCCATGGTATGTGGCAGAAAAAGACCTCAAGCGGAACGTATTGATTGCCGTTCAGGGCAAGCATCACCCGCTGCTATTTTCGCGAGGCCTGGTCTCGGGCCCTGTTGACTGGGTGGCGGGCGAACCTCCGGCACAGCAGTTCCGCTGCAAGGCGAAAACCCGCTACCGTCAACCGGATCAGGATTGCGAAGTTACCGTCATCGACGGTGGCGTGAAGGTCGTCTTCGACGATGCCCAACGTGCCGTAACGCCCGGCCAATCCGTGGTCTTCTATCAGGGTGATGTGTGTCTGGGTGGCGGTGTTATTGAGCAAACCTGGCGCGATAACGAAGCTTTACCCGCAAGGCTTGAGTCCCAGGTTAGCGAAGGGTCTGATACATGAGCCGCTCCCTGTATGACCAGACACTGGCCCTGGCCGGCCTTTGCCAGGCTGCGACCCTGGTGCAGCAGATAGCCCATAACGGCAGCTGCAACGAAGACAGCCTGGAAACCTGCATTCGCTCACTGTTTGCAACCAATCCAGCCTCCACCCTGGATGTCTATGGCGGCGAATTATCTGACATACGCGAAGGGCTGACGGTGCTTTCAACAGTACTGGCCCAGCACGGCCAACCCCAGGACGTAGAAATCCTGCGGTACGTGTTCAACCTGATCCAGCTTGAAGCCAAACTCAAACGTTCCCCGGACATGCTGGACGTTATCGGCAACAGGATCGAGCAGGCACGGCATACGGCCAGCCATTTCGGTTACAGTCACAGCAACCTTCTGGGCAATCTGGCCTCGATCTATGCCGATACCATCAGCACCTTCCGTTTGCGCATTCAGGTAACCGGCAATCCGCAGATACTCCAGCGTAATGAAAATGCCGACAAGGTGCGGGCCCTGTTGCTGGCCGGCATCCGCTCCGCTGTGCTGTGGCGGCAAAGTGGTGGTCACCGCTGGCAACTCATTTTCACCCGCAAGAAGGTCATCAGCCATGCCCGGGAGTTGCTGCGCTGATTCAGCGAGCCGGCTGGTGTATCATTGGCGTCTTCATTTTCCTGTCCCGCTTTTTCTTTGATGAACTGAGAGGTTTTCGATGGAACTCACCGCCCTGACCGCTATTTCTCCGGTCGATGGCCGCTACGGCAACAAAGTCAGTGTATTTCGCAGTATCTTCAGTGAATACGGCCTGATCCGTAACCGGGTAACCGTCGAAATCCGCTGGCTGCAGAAACTGGCTGCCCACCCCGCGATTACCGAAGTGCCTGCGTTCTCCGCCGAAGCCAATGCCTTCCTGGACAAGCTGGTCAGCGAGTTCAGCCTGGCCGATGCTGAGCGCATCAAGGAAATCGAGCGGACCACCAACCACGACGTCAAAGCGGTTGAGTACCTGATCAAAGAAAAAATTGCCGACGTGCCTGAGCTGCACGCCGTCACCGAGTTTGTTCACTTTGCCTGCACCTCCGAGGACATCAACAACCTGTCTCATGGTTTGATGCTGCGCGAAGGCCTGGATCAGGGCCTGCTGCCGGCCATGGACAACCTGGTCGAAAAGCTGGCAGAGCTGGCCCGGGAGCACGCTGAACAACCCATGCTATCCCGCACCCACGGTCAGACCGCCTCCCCGACCACGGTCGGCAAGGAGCTGGCCAACGTGGTTTACCGCCTCCGCCGCCAGCTCATGCAGATCCGCGAAGTGGAAATCATGGGCAAGATCAATGGCGCGGTGGGTAACTACAACGCCCACCTGTCTGCCTACCCGGACGTGGACTGGGCTGCCAACGCCGAAGAATTCATCGAGAGTCTGGGCCTCGACTGGAACCCGTACACCACCCAGATCGAGCCCCACGACTACATCGCCGAGCTTTACGATGCTATTGCCCGTTTCAACACCATCCTGATCGACCTGGACCGGGATATCTGGGGCTACATCTCGCTGGGCTACTTCAAACAGAAAACCGTGGCCGGGGAAATCGGCTCTTCCACCATGCCCCACAAGGTGAACCCGATCGACTTCGAGAACTCAGAGGGCAATCTGGGTATCGCCAACGCCCTATTCAGCCACTTGTCGGCCAAGCTGCCTATCTCGCGCTGGCAGCGTGACCTGACAGACTCCACCGTATTGCGCAACCTGGGCGTTGGCTTTGCACACAGTCTGATTGCCTACGAAGCCACCCTCAAAGGGTTGGGCAAGCTGGAAATCAACCCGGCCCGTCTGAACGAAGACCTGAACAACGCCTGGGAAGTGCTGGCAGAGCCCATCCAGACCGTGATGCGCCGTTACAACATCGAGAAACCCTACGAAAAGCTCAAGGACTTGACCCGCGGCAAGGCCATGACGCCCGAAGTCATCAAGAATTTCGTAGAAACCCTGGAGATTCCGGAGCAGGCGAAAGCCGAGCTGCGCGCCCTGACCCCGGACAACTACATCGGGAACGCGATCGACCAGGCCAAAGACATCTAGGCAGGAGCAACACCATGGATATGCTTGGCGGGCTGACAGCCAATGAATTTCTGCGCGACTACTGGCAGAAAAAGCCTCTGGTTATCCGCCAGGCGTTTCCCGGTTTCCAGTGCCCGGTCAGCCAGGATGAGCTGGCCGGACTGGCCTGCGAGGAAGCCGTTGAATCCCGCATTGTCATTGAGAACGATGGCGGAAAACCCTGGCAGCTTCACAATGGCCCGTTCACGCCGGATCGGTTCAGCGAGCTGCCAGAGCAGGATTGGACCCTGCTGGTCCAGGGCCTGGACCACTGGGTACCGGAAATCGCCGATCTGCTCGACAATTTCCGTTTCATTCCCAACTGGCGGCTGGACGACATCATGGCCAGCTACGCCCCGAAAGGTGGTAGCGTTGGGCCCCACTACGATATGTACGACGTTTTTCTGCTGCAGGCCCAGGGCCACCGCCGCTGGACCTTCGGCGGACACTGTGACCACAGGTCGCCCCGAGTGGAAGGTACGCCCTTACGGATTCTGAGCAGCTGGGATGGCGAAGAAACCGTGACCCTGGCGCCGGGTGACATGCTGTACCTGCCACCGGGCGTTGGCCATCATGGGGTGGCGGAAGACGACTGCATTACCCTGTCGGTGGGTTTTCGGGCACCGACCATCGACGACGTACTGACCAGCTTTACCGACTACCTGAGCCAGAAGGAAAAAGCGGCCGAACATCTGGACGATCCGGATCTTCAGGTTCAGGAGAACCCCGGCACCATCGGCGCCGACGTGGTTGAACGTCTCGACGCCGTGATTCGGGAACAGCTCGGTGATCGCCGTAATCTGGCTCTATGGTTCGGCCAGTTCGCCACGGCCCCGAAAAGCATGGACATTGTCGTTCCAGCCGAAGAGCCGGCTGAGCCTGATGATCTGGCCGAAGCCATCCGGGCCGGTGAACAGCTGCGGTGGAACGAAGGCTCCCGTTTCGCCTACCATGAGCTGAATGATGAGACCGCTCTGTTTGTTGATGGCGAACAGTTTCTGCTCAAGGGCGATGCCCGTCCGCTGGCCCCCCTGCTCTGTGCGCGCTCCCGTATTGATATGGCGACACTGGCGGAATTTGCCGGCGACGACGCCTTGCTGGGGCTGTTGACCAACCTCTACAACCAGGGCTCGATCTATTTCGAGTAAACCATGGATCTGAGATTTCGCAAATACAGCTGGCAACTGGCACCCGGGGCGGTTCGCGAGATTCGCCAACGGGTGTTTATCGATGAGCAGAAGGTGCCGCCAGAGCTTGAGTGGGATGACACCGACGAGATTGCTGATCATTATCTTGCCGTCGATGCGTCCAACCAACCCGTGGCCACCGCCCGCCTGTTTTCCGCCCTGGAAGAAACCGGTTACATCGGCCGCATGGCCGTATTACCGGAAGCCCGGGGCAAAGGTGTTGGAGAAGCCCTGCTCAGGCACCTGATCGCCGAATCTGCCGGCCGCTACCAGGAACTCCGGCTCTCAGCCCAGGAACATGCCACCGGTTTTTACCAACGATGTGGCTTCCACATCTGTTCTCATACCCCCTATGACGATGCCGGCATTCCACACCTCGACATGCGCTGTCTGGCACCGGATCTCGCCCACCGGGCCGGCACAGAGCGCAGCAATCCTTTAATTCTGGGGGCGGATGAGGAACCCTGGCTGTTTGACCAGCCGTCATCCTTCATGAACCTGATGGATTCCCTGGTTGGCCAGGCCGGCCAACGCCTTTGGCTGTACGACCGAATTCTGGACCACGAAATCTACGACCGACATCGCCTGCGGGAACTGGTATCTGCCCTTGCCCGCCGGCACCGCCTGAGCGAAGTCCGTTTGTTGATTCACGACGACAAACCATTAGTACAACGGCGACACCAGCTGGTGGAACTGATGCGCCGGCTCACCAGCCGCATTGAACTCCGGCTGGTGAACGAGGACTACCCCATGGAGGATCAGCCCTTCCTGCTGGTCGACCGCCAGGGCGTGTTGTACCGACACAGCTTTGACAAGACCGAGGGCTTTGCCGATTTTTCCGCCGGCCGGCGGGTCCGACTGATGGAAGAGGCGTTCCAGAAAATGTGGGACGCTGCGCGCCCCTCTCTGGAATTACGCGAACTACCGCTCTGAATGGGACACATGAACCGCCTGAGGTGACTCGAAACTGGCCCCGAAGGGCGCAAATTCCTCATCCACCTCTTCCGCCACTTCCACAATCAGTTTCCGTAGCCACTGATGGTCAGAGTTGTGCTGCAGCAGCGGGCTCCAGGCCATCTTGAGTTCAAAGGGCGGAATCTCAAAAGGCGGCACCTTAACCACCAGGTTGGGATTATCCTTTTGCAGCCAGGCTGCTCTTGATGGCAGCGTGGCGATCAGGTCGTGCTGTTCCGCCAGCAGCATCGCTACCTGATAATGGCGGGTAAACACGGAAATCTGGCGCTTGCGCCCCATTCTGCCCAGTGCCTCGTCCACCCAGCCCAGGCGTTGAACATCCTTCGGATTCACCCCCACCCCGACACCAAAACCGGTCTTGCTGACCCAGATATGACTGGCATCCAGATAGGTATCCAGTGTGAAAGGCTCTTTCAGGATCGGGTTCCGGGCGTTCATCAAGCACGCAAAGTATTCCGTCCAGAGGGTTTTCTGGTGAAACGACTGCGGAATTTTATCGAAACGGTTAATCGCCATGTCCAGGCGACCCTGCTCCACATCCAGAAAGCTGACGTCACTGGGCGTCAGAACATCCAGTGTGACATGGGGCGCTTCCTGCCGAATACGACGCAACACCCGTGGCATCAGGCAGGATTCTGCATAATCACTGGCCATGATCCGGAACACCCGCTGGCTTTCGCTGGCCGCAAACGGTGTTTTTTCCTGCACCGCCTGCTCGATATCCGATAGAATCCCGCGAACCAGCGGCTGCAGCTCCCTGGCCCGCTCGGTGGCCGTCATGCCTTCACTGGTGCGCACCAGCAGCGGGTCGCCAAACAAATCCCGCAGCCGCCGCAAACCGTTACTCATGGCGGGCTGGGTTATGCCGAGATGATTGGCCGCCTTGGTTACATTGCGCTCCCGCAACAGCACGTCCAGGTATACCAGCAGGTTCAGATCAACGCGGGAAATATCCATAAGCAGCCAGACCTCACAGCCATCAGCAGGGTGTATTATTCATTACCGTAATATACAGGAAACCAAAAATTCACGTAATAAATGGGGCTTCCGTCGTGCTTACAACCAGAAACGGACGGGATAGCATATTTCTGCTAGGCTTTCAGGGCGTTACCGAATAACATCAAAACTAATAAAAGCCCTCGGGCCAGACGTTCATTCAATCCGGAGCCATAACCCACACCATGGATACCACTACCATTGTGCTGCTGCTCGCCGCGATCGTCACCGTTTCCCTGGTTATTATTGTTTTCAGCCAGATGCGGGAAAAAGCGAGGATCGAACGCGTTCGCAAAATGACGGCTCAGGAAGATGCCTACAACAAGGCCTACCGCCTGCTCACCGAGATTCCCGGCCAATACCTCACGCCAGACCTCAAACTGTTGCTGCTCAAACGTATGGAGGATGCCTGCCAGGAACTGACTGCGCTGAAGAGTGATCAGCCAGTAAAACAATGGCTGGAGAATATTGCGCAAACCAAGAAGCAGATTCTGGAAAAGAACGACCAGCGCCCACCCGTAAAAGTCGACTCTCCGGAAAAGTCCACCTACATCAAAGAACTGCTCCAGGCCTTGTTCAAGCTGATTGAGGCCATGCACAAAGCCGGTCGGATAGACTCTGCCACCGCCAAGAAGAATCTGAAGTATGTTTTGTTTCTGGTGCACAAAACCCACGCCGACCTGCACGTATTCCAGGCCCGGGATTTCATTCGCCAGAACCAGATCCGCAAGGCCATTCACGCTTACCACCTTGCCAGCACCGAAATGGGAAAATCCCGGGATAATCCTCTGGCCATAAAAGCGGTGAAGAGCTTCCGTACCCGCATCAAGGAACTTGAGGAAATGAGTACAGAGGGCAAGATGAATGCGGAAAGCCATTCCAAGCTGGACAAGGAATGGGACAACTTCCTGCAGGATGACGATACCTGGAAGAAAAAAGCGGATTACGACGACTGAAAGCGGCCCCGTCAACGCTCATGATCTCAAGGATGACGCGCCATCGTGTTTAACAGAATCAGGCAACGGCTCTCCTATCGCCTCACCCGGGACACGGTCCTGGTGGCCATGGTGTTGGGGCTGGTACTGAACCTGATCCAGATCACCCTGGACTACTTCACGGCCCGGGAATCGATGGAGCGCGAAGTGCGCGCCCTGATCGAGATCAGCCAGAGCCCGGCATCCCAGATTGCCTATAACATCGATGTGCGTCTCGCGGAGGAACTGCTCGACGGCCTGTTGCAACACCCTGCCACCATCGACGCCAGAATTATTGACAGCGACGGCCAGACCATGGCTGCGGCCAGCCAGAGCAGCCCGGTTTCCCGCTATCGCTGGATCAGCGACTTACTGTTCGGGGCCAGCCGTGTGTTTAATCAGGAACTGCAGGTGCCACAACTGGCCGATCTTCCGTTAGGCCAGCTGGTTGTGACCATCGACACCTATCATTACGGCATTCAGTTTCTCACCCGGGCGACCAATACCCTGATTATCGGGCTGCTGAAGAGCCTGGCGCTCTCCGGCGTACTGCTCGCCATTTTCTATTTTGTACTGACCCGCCCCATGATGAACGTCATCAACGCTTTGAGCCAGGTTCGGGCAAGTTCTCCGGAAAAGGTCCGGCTTCCGATTCCGGAAAACCACAAAGGTGATGAAATCGGCACCATGGTGGGCATCATCAACCAGCACCTGGAGAACATGGAAGTGAGCGTGGCCAAGCTGCGGTCCGCCGAGAGTGCCATGAAGAACTATTCCAGCCAGCTGGAACGGGAAGTGGAAGACCGCACCCGGGAAATATCCGAAAAGAATGAAGCGTTGCAGCGTGGTAACCGGGCGCTGGTCCGCGCCAAGGAAGACGCCGTTCGCCGGGCTCGTGCCCGGGCCAACTTCCTGGCAAGCATGAGCCATGAAATTCGTACACCGCTCAACGGTGTTCTGGGCATGCTGGGTCTGGCACTGGAAAGCGAGAAAGACGCCGGCCAACGCAATCGTCTGGAAATTGCACTGAATGCCGGCGAGAGCCTGCTCGGCCTGCTCAACGACATTCTCGACATCTCCAAGGTGGAGGCTGGCAAGCTCTCCCTGGAGAGCATTCCGTTCAGCATGAGGAAACTGATTGAAGAATGCGCCACCCTGCACGCACAGCAAGCCCGGCGCAAAGGCATCAACCTGGTTAACGAGACCGCGCCGGATCTGCCGGAACATTTTCTGGGCGACCCCACCCGTACCCGTCAGATTCTGAACAACCTGCTCAGCAACGCCATCAAGTTTACCGATGAAGGTACAGTAAAAATTCGCACCAGTTGGTCCGGGGGCAGCCTGCGGCTGGAAGTGATCGACACCGGAATCGGCATGTCGAGGGAAGGCCTGCACCGGATCTTCTCACCGTTTTCCCAGGCCGATACCGACACCACCCGACTCTATGGCGGAACCGGCCTTGGGCTGACTCTCTGCCGGCAACTGGTCGAACGAATGCATGGTCAGATACTGGTAGATTCAAAAGAAGGCGCCGGAACCCACTTCACCGTGACCCTGCCACTTCCGGTGCACCAGGGCGACGAATGGGAGATCGCAGAAGACGTTCTGCAACGCCTGGGCGACATAGGCATTGCCATGGCTCTGCCCCAAAGCAACCCTCACAGACTGGCGATCGAGTCCCAGTTGCGCTCCTGGAACATACCGGTGCGCAGCGCCAGCCGGCATCCGGAGGGCATTCTGCTGATTGATGCAGCAAATTCACCCCGGGAAAACCTTGCCTTTGCCAATGACTGGCGCGGAGAGGGCGTGATCCTGGCCGACCAGTCCGGCACCGCCACCAGCGACCACCCGAGACACTGCGTTGTGGCACTTCCGCTGCGAAGAGACGACCTGTTCCGGTGTCTGTGCGCTGCCGGCGGCCTGGATTCAGGCGAGCAATCAAAGCGCCCGGATCGATCGCCTGGCACAAGCCGGCAACCGGTACCGGCTCTCAACATCCTTCTGGTGGAAGACAACCAGGTCAACCAGTTGGTGGCCAGCAGCCTGCTGAAGAAACTGGGCCACCGGGTAGATCACGCGGAAAACGGGCGCAGGGCCCTGGAAGCGCTTCAGAACAAAGCTTACGACCTGGTGCTGATGGACTGCCAGATGCCGGTTATGGACGGTTACGAAGCAACCCGTGCTATCCGCGAGAACCCTCAATGGCAAACGCTACCAGTCATCGCGGTAACCGCCAATGTGATGCAAGGCGACCGCGAAGACTGCCTGGCCTCGGGCATGAACGACTACATCACCAAGCCCTACAATCGTGACGAACTCAGGGCCGTTATCGCCCGCTGGGCTCCGCTGCCTCCAGAACCTCCAGCAGACTCCTGAGCTCCTGACGCAATAGCAGTAATCGCTCCGGTTCAATATCCAGGCCGCACAGCAGGCGGCCGGGCACGTTCACTGCCGTTGCCTGTAACGCTCGCCCGGCGTCGGTCAGCCTCAGCCTAACCACCCGTTCATCCTCGGCAAGCCGAGCCCGTTGCAACAGATCCCGCTGCTCCAGGCGTTTAAGCAAAGGCGTCAATGTGCCCGAGTCCAGTCTTAATCTGGCACCCAGGTCGCTGACCCGTGGCCGAAGCCCTTCACGATCTGTTTCCCACATCACCAGCATGACCAGGTATTGGGGATAGGTCAGCCCCAGCTCCTCGAGCAGCGGCCGGTAGCGGGCAGTGACCGCCCGGTTAGCTGCGTACAGGGCGAAACAGATCTGGTTATCAAGCGCCAGTATCTGATCGTTATCCTTCATGATCAGAGCAATTTCTCGATATCCGCGCGAATGTCGGCCGGTTTCGCAGTGGGAGCATAGCGCCGCACGACCTGACCGTCCCGGTTAACCAGAAACTTGGTGAAATTCCACTTGACCTTCTCAGAGCCCATCAGGCCTTTGGCCTCACGTTTCAGGAACCGAAACAGCGGATGCGTGCCGTCGCCGTTCACTTCAATCTTGGCGAACATGGGGAAACTGACACCGTAGTTCAGGGAGCAGAACTGGCTGATCGCATCGTCGTTACCGGGGTCCTGATTCATGAACTGATTACAGGGGAAACCCAGTACCTCAAAGCCACGCTCTCCCAGTTCATCATGGAGCGACTGCAGCCCCTCAAATTGAGGCGTAAAACCGCATTTGGAGGCCGTATTCACAATGAGCAGAACCTTGCCCCGATAATCGTCCATTGATACTTCCTGCCCTTTAATATCTTTGGCACTGAAGCTGTAGATGGTTTCGCTCGTCATGAAATGTCTCTCCTGTATTGGCCGGCTATGGCCGGTTTGTATGAACGGCTCAATTACATTGTGCACAATATAATTTTCCGCAACAAGACCAGGAACTGTCACTTAGGGTCAGCCTGATGACACATCACTTCAAAGACGTTCCGTAAACTATCCTGATTTGGCCACAATTCCACACAATTGCCCCTGTTACCCCGAGGCGTCCCTCCGCTAGAATAAGGCTTTCGTTCAGAACCTTAGCGAAGGACCCAGGCTCCCATGCAGAACTATTTCAAATCCGCCAAGCTCGACAATGTCTGTTATGAAATTCGTGGCGTGGTTCTGCGTGAGGCCCGCAGGCTCGAAGAAGAAGGACACCGGGTTCTGAAGCTGAACATCGGCAACCCGGCAGCCTTCGAGCTCAACGTTCCGGAAGAAATCCAGCAAGACGTCATTTACAACATGCACCAGGCCCAGGGCTACGTGGAATCCAAAGGCCTGTTTTCGGCCCGAAAGGCCGTGATGCACTATTGCCAGCAGCGGGGCATTGCCAAAGTCGATATTGATGACATCTACCTGGGCAATGGCGTCAGCGAGCTGATTGTGATGTCCATGCAGGCATTGCTGAACACCGGCGACGAAGTACTCATTCCGGCCCCGGACTACCCGCTCTGGACCGCCGCCGTCACGCTGTCCAGCGGCAAACCGGTGCATTACCGCTGCGACGAACAACAGGACTGGTTCCCGGACATCGACGATATCCGCAAAAAGATCACCCGCCGGACCCGGGCTATTGTGCTGATCAACCCGAATAACCCGACCGGTGCCGTGTATTCTGAGGAATTACTCCAGCAAGTACTGGAGCTGGCCCGGGAACACAATCTGATCATCCTGTCGGACGAGATCTACGACAAGATCCTGTACGACGGCACCCAGCACACATCCATTGCCTCGATGGCAGACGATGTGCTGTTTTTCACCTACAACGGCCTGTCCAAAAACTACCGGGCGGCCGGTTATCGTTCCGGCTGGATGATCATCAGCGGAGCCAAACACAAGGCCCGGGACCTGATCGAAGGCATCGACATGCTGTCGAACATGCGCTTGTGCGCCAACGTCCCGGCCCAGCTGGCAATCCAGACCTCTCTGGGCGGCTATCAGTCCATCAACGATCTGGTGGCACCGGGAGGTCGTCTGTACGAGCAGCGTGAGACCGCCTGGCGCATGCTCAACGACATTCCCGGCGTCAGCTGCGTCAAGCCCAAAGGGGCGCTTTACCTGTTCCCGAGGCTCGATCCCAAGCACTTCCCGGTGGTGAATGACGAGAAGCTGGTTCTGGATCTGCTGCTCCAGGAGAAAATACTTCTGGTTCAGGGCTCGGCCTTCAACATTGATGACAAGCAGCATCTCCGGGTTGTTTTCCTGCCCAGAGCGGACACCCTGGCCGATGCCATGGGCCGTCTGGGCAACTTCCTTGAACACTATCGCCAGTAATTCGGAGTCAACATGGCAGACATTCATGTCGAGGAATTCTACAAGGACGTTGCAATTGCCCTGGTTCAGCTCTACATGGCATTTCCCCGGCGGGTAAACCTGTTCGTGGAGGATATCGCCGGGCCAGACGAACCCGACGAATTCGGCCTGCACAGCAAGCGCCACATGGCCTGTTTCGGTGCCCTGCTCTGGCTTTCCGAAGAAGGCCTGCTCCGTTACGTGGACACTATCCGCCAGGAAGCTCTCGACCAGGCAGTGCTGACCCGAGAGGCGTTTGTGCGGCTCAGTGCCCCGGCCCCGCAGGCGCTTCTGAGGGAACTGTCGGCGGCTTCAAACGAACCCGAATTGCCGCCTTCCGTTCAGAAGGACTTGTCCACCTATATTCATCTGCTGCGCTCCGCCCTGAAAAGCGGCAGTTCCAGCCGCATCAGTCTGGCGGTGCAATCAACCTTCTTTAACGATTCAGGCCTGCAACCCGTTCATTAAATGGCGTTAAGGTTCTTGAACCGCTGAACCGGAACCACATATATCGGTCAGAAAGGCAACACGTTTCCCGGTAAGCTGATACAGGAAAAAACCATGCGTATTCTGTTGTTTCTGGCCACCAACCTGGCCGTTATTCTGGTTGCCAGTTTCACCCTGCGACTGCTGGGGGTCGATAGTTATCTGGCACAACAAGGCATCGACTACGGCTCGCTACTGGCGTTTGCGGCGGTGTTCGGCTTCGCTGGTGCGTTTATCTCGCTGTTCCTATCCAAGCCCATGGCGAAGTGGAGCACCAAAGCCCGGGTGATCGACTCACCTCGCACGCCGGCGGAGCGCTGGCTGGTTGAAACCGTCGCGGAGCTGGCAAAGAAAGCCGGTATCGGCATGCCCGAAGTGGCCATCTTCCCTGCTCAGCAATCCAATGCCTTTGCCACTGGATGGAATAAAAACGATTCTCTGGTGGCGGTCAGTGAGGGGTTATTGAGCCGCTTTGACAAGGACGAAATCCGCGCAGTACTGGGCCATGAGATTGGCCATGTGGCCAATGGCGACATGGTGACCCTGACGCTGATCCAGGGCGTGGTGAACACCTTTGTTATCTTCGCCTCGCGGGTGATCGGCTCGTTCGTGGACCGGGTCATCTTCAAGAATGAGAACGGCCATGGAATCGGCTTTTTCGTGGTCAGCATTGTGGCGGAAATTGTGCTCGGCATCCTGGCCAGCACCATCGTGTTCTGGTTCTCCCGTCGGCGGGAATACCGTGCCGACATTGCCGGTGCCCAACTGGCAGGGCGAGGCGCCATGATCAGCGCCCTGGCACACCTGAAAAAGGAAAGTGAGGTTCCGGATCAGATGCCGGACACCCTGCAGGCATTCGGCATCAACCGGGGAGCCCGCGAAGGCCTGGCAGCGATGTTCATGACCCACCCGCCGCTGGAAGACCGGATTGCGGCGCTGCAGAACGCCAAACTGTAATCACACGGAAAAGGGCGCCACTCAGGCGCCCTTCTCTTTTGACGAGTTCGGACATCCAGGGTGTCAGATCTTCAGTTTGAACCCGATGGCCCTGAAGCTGTCCTGAATCGACTTGCTGCTACCCTTCAACTGCACTTTCAGACTCGAGCATTCCCGGCGAACCGGATAGTCCCTGCGCAACTGATCAAAAGCCTGCGCCCGTTCCTCAGGATTACCGCACATCGTCAGGCGCAGGCGGGCATCGTCCCGGCGAGGGTCGTAACAGGCACGCAAGGCAATCTGAACGGCCTCATCCTCATCAGCGCTGCTGGTAAAAGAGACTTTACTGAGCGCCGGCTCCGGCAGAAATTGCCCGGCCTTCTTGCGCACGGGCAGCCCCAGATACCGGCACAGGGCCTGGTAGATCATTTCCGTGCCCTGCATCTTGCCTTCAAGACTGTAGCCGGCAATGTGGGGCGTGGCCAGCCACACCCTGTCTACCAGATCCGGATTGATTCTGGGCTCATGCTCCCAGACATCCAGCACCACCGTGGGTGCGTCCGCCTGCTGAAGCCGGGCAAGCAATGCCTCACCGTCTATCACCTCGCCCCGGCCGGCGTTGATCAGCAACTGATCCTGCCCAAGCAGCGCCAGCTCGCTGCCCCCGATCATCCGGTTGGTGGGGTGGGCGCCGGTTCGCGTCAACGGCGTGTGCAAGGTCACAACGTCACAATCCAGAGCCTCGGCCAATGGCACAAACTCCTCAGCGTGATCTTCTTCAGCTTCCTGCCTGGGCGGGTCACAGAGCTTTACCGTGAAATCCAGCCGCTCCAGCATTCGGGCCAACTCACCACCGACATTGCCCACCCCGACAATCCCGACCGTCAGGGATGACCAGTCTTCAATGCCGCGCTTTTCTGCGTACAACGACAGCACCGAGAGCACATACTCAGCCACACTGACAGCATTGCAGCCTGGTGCAGCGGCGAAACCAATGCCTTGCTCCTGCAGCCAGGCCTGATCGATATGGTCCGTTCCAATCGTGGCCGTGCCAACGAACCGCACCCGCGTGCCCTCCAGCAACTGCCGGTCTACCCGGGTTACCGAACGTACCAGCAGGATGTCGGCATCCTTTACCTGATCCGGAGTGAGCGTCCGGCCATTCACCCGGCGAATCTCTCCGATGTCGCCAAAAAAAGAATCCAGTAAGGGGATGTTTTCGTCCGCAACAATCAGCATAACAGTAGTCTCACCAGTGACTATCAATGACGACGTGGTCTGGGTCCGCGACCACTGTTGCCCTGTGGCCGACGGCCGCCCCGTTTGCGGGTAATGGGCGGGTTGTCCATGGCGGCTGTCAAATTCTCATCGGGCACCGCCGTTTTCAGCTTCTGGCTGATGTATTTTTCAATCTCCGGCAGCGCAAACGCATCCTCTTCACCAGCGAAACTCACCGATACTCCGGTTTTCCCGGCACGGCCAGTACGCCCAATGCGGTGAACATAGTCTTCGGCGTTGTCTGGCAGATTGTAGTTGAAGACATGGGTCACGCCGTTTACGTGGATGCCGCGGCCCGCCACATCGGTAGCAACCAGTACCTGTATCTGCCCTTTCTTGAACTGATCCAGCGTCTTCAGCCGCTTGTTCTGGGCAATTTCGCCAGACATAAGAGCCACTTTCACACCCTGGTTTTTAAGATCCTCTTCAAGATCACGGCACTGGTCACGGCGGTTGGCAAAAACAATCGCTTTCTCCACCTCCGGCCGCTTCAGGTAATTCACCAGTACCGGCAGTTTTTCGTTATCGGACACCAGGAAAACGGTCTGCTCAACTCGTTCTGCCGTCTTTTGTTCCGGCTCGATTTCGACAAACTCGGCATTGCGGGTCCACATCGAGGCCAGGTTCAGGACATCCTGATTAAAGGTGGCACTGAACAGCAGGGTCTGGCGCTCATCCTTGGGGGTACACTTGCGGATGATGCGTTTGACGTCCGGGATAAAGCCCATATCGAGCATCCGGTCCGCCTCGTCCAGAATCAGGATATCGAGCTGATCCAGGAAAACATCCTGTGACCCCAGGAAATCAATCAATCGGCCCGGGGTGGCTACCAGGATGTCGACAATCTCGTTCTGCAACTGTTCCCGCTGCTTGTCGTAGTTCATCCCGCCAACCACAGTAACGACATTGTGGCCGGTGTACTGACACAGCTGTTCGGCGTCCTTGGCAATCTGCATGGCCAGTTCGCGGGTGGGCGCCAGCGCCAGAACCCGGGGCTCGGAGGCAAACCGGTCTTTCTCGTCGATCGGAGTTTCCAGCAAAGACTGGATCGCGGTAATCAGAAAGGCCGCAGTCTTGCCGGTGCCGGTCTGGGCCTGGCCAATGAGGTCTTCACAGGCCAGGGTCCAGGGCAGCGTTTCTGCCTGAATGGGCGTGCAGTACTCGAAGCCAATTTTGGTAATGGCATCCAGCAGTCGCTTGTCCAGATTGAGGTCGCTGAAGCGTAAATCGCCGGTATGCTTTGGGTCGGATGTCATAGGGGTTCAGGTATCCTTGATTGATCGTATTCCTGCTCTGCCGTTAACAGACGGGTCTTAACTTGAGCCCAGCTTTCATCTATCCGGGCGCCAGTACCATAGAACTGCATGAGCGAATCGTAGAACTGCTGTGCACGGCGGGGTAATCCACAGGCAAGGTACTCGCTCGCCTGGTTGAGCACATTCAGGCGGAATGCGTCTCCATCGGCAGCGCCTCCGCCGGCGAGGTTGTCGACACTGATGTGAAAGCGGAAGCCGGCGGCCAGGGAAAACAGACACTCTATGGCCTGAGGTTTCACCTCCACCTGCTCGAACGCCTGCTGCTGTTCAGGTGTTCGCCCATCCGGACAGTACCAGTATCCGTAATCGTACATTGTGCGCCGGTGCTCACCGGCAATGCACCAGTGGGCAATCTCGTGCAGGGCACTGGCAAAAAAACCATGGGCAAATACAACCCTGGCAAGGCCCTCGGGCTCGCTCACAGGCAGATATTCCGGTTCGTCGCTGCCCCGGACCAGAATCGTCCGGCATGATTCCCGGAACAGGTCATTGAACAGCATGATAAGATCGTCTGGATTGTGATTCATCGGTTGGCTATTGTGCGACTTTAACGCGGCCAATACCAGTGGGAACTTTCGCCACGCCAAGGTGTCCACTGGCTTCGAACCGACTTCATACATACCAGAATCAGGAAATGACCGTATCCATGTCAGCAGTCCAGGCCTTCAGTGCTCCTACCCGAAATCTGCCCTACCACCTTTTGCTTGTGTTGGCAGTGGTTCTGTCTCTGGCATCTCCCGGGGCCAAGGCTCTGGGTTCCGGCAATGGCAGCCTGTTTGGCAGTAGCGAATTTCTGCCGGTAGATGAAGCGCTACCCTTTGATTACACCACTGACAACGGGGCTGTGGTGCTGTCGTGGAATATTACCCCCGGCCATTACCTCTATAAAAGCCGCATACAGATCAATGCCGTGACCGACGGTGTCCGGGTTGGCGAACCAGTATTCTCCTTGCCGGGTACCCTGACTGAAGACGAATTCTTTGGCGAAATCACCGTATTTTTTGATCCGGTACAGGCCCGGGTACCCATCACCCTGCCCGACGGTGTCCGGGAAGCGGAACTACAGGTGACCTACCAGGGTTGTGCTGAGGCGGGTCTGTGCTATCCCCCGCAGACCCGGGACGTACTCTATTATCCCGGCGGCGACAATGCCGGCAACGCCGCTAACATAGCGCCCCCGGATTCCGGAAATGCGGCGCCCGCAGACACGTCGACCGCCACTGGCCTCGCCGGTTTCCTGTCCAGCCAGTCGATCTGGATGATCGCCGGCGTATTCTTTTTACTGGGCCTGGGGCTGACCTTTACGCCCTGCGTACTGCCCATGGTGCCAATCATCTCCTCCATGGTCTCAGGGCGAAACACAAGAACCACAAGCCATGCATTACTGCTGTCGGGTAGCTATGTGCTGGGCATGGCATTGACCTACGCCGCAGCGGGTGTGATTACCGGCCTGTTGGGCGCCAGCTTCAATCTTCAGGCACAGCTACAGTCGCCCTGGGTACTGAGTGTTTTCGCGGTCATGTTCGTAATCTTTGCGTTATCGATGTTCGACCTGTTCGAGATTCAGTTGCCGCGTTTTATCCGGGAACCCCTCAACGATGCCAGCCATCGCCTGACCGGTAGTCGCGTCTTCAGTATCTTCGGCATCGGCGCACTTTCAGCACTTATTGTCTCGCCCTGTGTGTCGGCGCCATTGGCCGGCAGCTTGCTGTACATTTCCACGACCCAGGATGCCGTGATCGGTGGCGTGGCGCTGCTGGCACTGGGCCTTGGCATGGGTGTGCCCCTGATACTGGTTGCCGTTGGCGGCCGGAAACTGCTGCCAAGCTCGGGCCACTGGATGACCACGGTAAAGCATTTCTACGGCGTCATGCTGCTGGCCGTGGCCATCTGGCTGGTTGAACGCCTGGTTCCAGTCTGGCTCAGCCTGACCATGTGGGGGCTGCTGATCGCCATTACGGGCGTGCAGCTGGGGGCATTCGATGCCGCCAAGGCCGGTTGGCAGCGCACCCGCAAGGGTTTGGGACTGGTTATGTTTGCCTATGGTCTGGCTCTGCTGGCGGGAGCCGTCAGCGGTGCCAACGACCCGCTCAGGCCCCTGGCCCCCTTTGTCGCGTCCGCGGCGCCGGGCACTGTGGCGGGGGAGGTATCACACGCCAGTTTCCAGCGTGTTGAGGAGCCCGGCCAGCTCCGCGCTTTGCTGGCCAATGCCAGTGACCGCGGGCAGCCTGTCATGCTGGACTTCTATGCGGACTGGTGCATTTCCTGCAAAGTCATGGAACGCAATGTGTTCAGCGATCCACAGGTCATCCAGGCACTGTCGCCCTACACCCTGCTGCAGATTGACATGACGGACAATACGCCCGCCCAACAGGCCCTGCTTGATGAGCTCGGCCTGTTCGGCCCCCCGGCAATACTGTTCTATCAGGCGAGTGGGTCAGAGCTCAGCGATGCCCGCGTGCTGGGGGAAATGGATCGGGAGCAGTTTCTGGAGCACGTGGCCAACGTTGGTCAGAAACTCTGAGTCAGGCGTCCTGACAGCGGCGGATCAGGAACAGGAATTCGCCGCCGGATTCCCGCTGGCTGAGCAGTTCATGCCCGAGGAACTGGCAGAACCGCGGGATATCCCGAGTGGTTGAAGGATCGGTAGCCACAACCCGCAGCACCTGCCCAACCCCAACATCGTGGATGCGATTGTGCAACATCATGACCGGCTCGGGACAGAACAACCCCCGTGCATCCAGCTCTGCGTGATAATCATGATCGGACAAGCGTGACCTCCTGCCTGTAGCGTGATTTTTCTGAATCCGGTGCTAAATTATTGTTTATAGCAGCGAAAATAAAGGGAGAGTGTCATGATTCGGGTACTCATTGAACGCCATATTGCCGAAACTCTGGAGTCAGCCTACGAAGACAGGGCCAGAAAAGTGTTACAGCAGGCCGTCAGCGCCCCGGGCTTTATCTCCGGTGAGACCCTGGTCGACTGCAGCGACCCCAACCATCGCATCACCCTGGCCAACTGGCGCTCGGAGGCAGATTGGGACCGCTGGTACCGCTCCCCTGAACGCCAGGAGTTAATGGCCGAGCTTACCCCGATGATGGACCGCGATGAAGCAATCACCGTGCTACAGCACAGCGATATGCCCTGAGGGGCATCAATCCAGACGTTCAATAAAACAGGTGATTTCCTCACGGTCGTGGTAGAGGTGGCGAGCCCGGAGCCTGCAGTTGAGCTCGGCCTCTGCCAGCCCCTCCAGCAGTATCTCCCGGCAGATCAGCCATTCCTCGTAACGCTTCTTCATGGGTAGTTTGAGATTGAACACGGTATAGCGACACAGCTTGCCTCCGACCCAGTCTAGCGCCAGACGCGCGGTTTTGCGGGGCTTGTCGACAATATCGCAGACCATCCAGTCCACCGCCCGCTTCGGGCGCCAGGCGTAGCCATCCGCCCGGACATGCTCGACATGGCCTGAAGCCATCAGCTCCGGATTCATGGGGCCATTATCGACCGCCGTCACCATCATGCCCTGCTGTACCAGCTGCCAGGTCCATCCACCCGGAGCGGCGCCCAGATCCACCGCTTTCCGGCCCCCACCCAGATAGTCCAGATAGCGATCTTCAGGAATAAAGACCTTCCACGCCTCTTCGAGTTTGAGTGCAGACCGGCTTGGCGCTGAGGCCGGCAAACGTAAACGCGGGATACCTTGCGGGAAAGGTGATCGATTATTGGCCAGGCTCAGCCCGACAACGGCCGTTTCAAAATCCAGCAACAGCAGCTCCAGGCGGTCACCGTTGGCACTGGCCGAATCCTGCGCCAGCAGGCCCGCCTCCCTGAGACCGCGGGACAGGGGCGCGACCCATTTTCGGGCAAAGTTGCCCAGATCCCGATCTTCATTGGTTTCCATGAGCCGGGTCTCCAGTCGTGATACCCGGCTCTCTTGCCAATCGCAGCTCCGGAGGAATTCAATAACAGCTCCCACCCGGTCTCTGGTGGGTAACGGGCAATCGCCAATCACCAGAAACCAGTCCCGGACAAAGACCAGATGATCCAACGGAATCTTTTGCATCAATTCAATGGCGGATTCGGGCCCGCCAAGGGTAAACCGCACCAGCCCCGCGTTCCTGACTGGCTGAAAGTAGCCGAACAAGCCACAAGCGGCAGCTGAATCCATCACTTCCTGACCCGCCTCGGTCTCAAACCCCGGGCGGCACATCAGCATTATCTGTTGCATTCCATTACCTTGTTGGTGACCACTGTCAGGATTCTGACGCACCGACAGCGACAAAACTTGAACGTGTTTAACGGCAGCATTTGTTCACGCTGGCTACACTTTCTGCTTCCTAACATACCGCCTGGTGGAAAATGCTCCGACTCTGGAACCTGCTCACGGCCTGCTTTCTGGCCACGGCTGGCCTGCTGTTCAGCGGCCAGCTTGCAGCTATGGAACCGTGTCCAGCCCTTGATGCCGCCAGCCCGGACGCCCGCAGCGCTATCAACCACCACATCTGTTTTTACTCAGCCCGCCCGGGTGAGCCGGCCCATGCTGCAACCGCACCGGAGGATCTACCGGCTGAATTGGCATGGAAATCAGCCCGGGGCCATGATCTGGTATTCAGCCACACGGATTCCGTGTACTGGCTTCAGCTTAATGTCCGCAACAGCAGCGCTGAATCCGGTCTCTGGTACCTGAAGCTTCATTACCCGCTGCTGGACGAGGTGACGTTCTGGCAAAAAAGCCGCTACCAAAGCGGTTACAGCCCTGAAGACGCCCGACCTCCGCTGGCGACCGGCGATCTGTTCCCGTTTGCCACAAGGGGCATAGATTACCGTTATTTCCTGCTCCCCGTCACACTGGATGCCGGCGAAAACCGCTCCATCCTCATCCGGGTGCACAGCAGCGGCGCGCTGAATGTACCCCTGGGCCTGATGACACCGGGCGAGGTAGTTGCCGAAAGCAACCATCTCACCCTCATACACGGCCTGTTTTACGGCGCCCTGCTGATACTGGCGGCGTTCAACCTGCTATTGTTCATCAGTGCCGGCACCCGCTATTACTTCTACAACGCCTTTTATATAATCTCGATCGGGATGTTCCTGTTCGCCATGGGTGGATTTGCCAACCAATACTTCTGGCCGGAGAGCTCAGAACTGGCGAACCTCTCCATTCCGTTAACCCTGGCCGTTTGCGCGCTGGCGATGACTCTATTTGGCTGGTCTTTCCTGGAAGTCGGCCCCGACACTCTTTCTGTCAAGGCGCTGAAATCACTGGCCACAGTTGCCGTTGGCGCAGTAGCACTGACGCTCCTGATCCCGTATACCAAGTCCATCCTGATCAATACCGCCCTGGCCTTGACCGTCATTGTGGCGCTACAGGTTATTGCCTACGTTCGCTGGCGCCAGGGATACAGGCCCGCATTCTGGTATCTGGCGGCCTGGATGGTAATGGTTGTCGGGGCACTGATCTATGCCATGGCTGCGTTCGGCTATCTTGGCGATTATCAGGCCCGGGAAGTGATGATGCAGGCGGTTCTCGGAGGCCAGGTGGTCCTGCTGAATTACGCCCTGGTGCAGCGCTGGCGCCTGCTTAACCAGAAACTGCTGGATGTGGAACACCAGGCCCGGACCGAACTGGAACTGAAGGTCCATGAACGCACCGCCCAGCTCCGCAACACCATGCGGGAACTGGAACAGGCAAATCGGAAACTGGCATCGTTAAGCCTCAACGATGCGCTCACTGGCCTGTATAACCGGCGCCACATGGATAATCTTCTACCCGAACTCTGCAGGGAGGCCCGTCGGACCGGGAACCCATTAACTCTGGCCCTGATCGACGCCGATCATTTCAAACGCGTAAACGATACCTGGGGCCACGATTTCGGAGACCAATGCCTGAAACAGATCGCGGGCATTCTGGATGAGCACGTCAAAAGGCCAAGGGACGTAGCCATCCGTTTTGGCGGTGAGGAATTTGCCCTGCTACTCCCCGGAAACAATCTGGAAGGCGCGCGCACGCTCTGTCTCAGCATACTCAAGGCCATGCGGGAAACCGCCCTTATCGCTCCGGACAAAAAGCCTTTCCATCTGACACTCAGCGCCGGGATTGCCGAACTGGGTACGGGGGAGGAGCCATCTGACCTGTTCCGAAAAGCCGATGAAGCACTCTATCAGGCCAAAGCCGCGGGCCGGGATCAAATCATGCTCGCCAATCGTGCCTCAGTAGGTGATCAGAGCACGGCATCGTCGACAAACTGACGCGTCAAAAGCGCTGCCTGCGCAATCAGGTCTGACTGTTGCTCTGGCTGCCGTGCCAGCGGCTGAAAATCGTGATTTCCACCGTCCAGCCAGCACAGCCGGGTAAGGCCGGGGATCTGACCCTGCGCCTTCAGTTCATCCGGTTTACCGAATGGGTCCCGGGTACCCTGTACTACCAGCAGCGGAACCCCGACCTGCTCCAGGTGTTCAGTCCGCCAACGATCCAGCCTGCCCGGCGGGTGAAACGGATAGCCGTAACAGGCAACGCCATCAACACCCTTGTACTCCCCGGCGGCCAACAGCGTGGCCATCCGTCCTCCCATTGATTTCCCTCCCACCAGCAGTGGAACCTGATTTCCGAGCTCCTCTCTGGCCAGCGACACCTGCTCTTCAAACGCGGCCAGCAAAGCTGGCTGCCGATCGGGCGGGCGTTTGCGGCCATCCTCCCGACGCTTGACCATGTAGGGAAACTCGAACCGTACATTTTCTATGCCTTGCGCTGCGAGGGCCTCCGCTAACAACTCCATGAACAATGAATCCATGGGCGCTCCAGCGCCGTGGGCCAGCACCATTACGGCTTTGGCATCTTTTCCGTAGCCTTTGGTCTTAATTCTTTTCACCAATTTCCCTCTCGCTCTCCCGTTGCGGATCAAGCCCGATGCCAGAATGGATCTGGCAAGCCATTAAAGCGTCAATAAAAACATATTGAATAGACTTGCAACTTACTGGTCAGCCTACTGATTCCGGCGGATTTGACGGATGTCATAACTTGATCTTGATCATTGCAAAGGAGCAATCGTTTCTCCATACTTGCCCCCGCATAATTCCCCATCCTGAACCCATTGGTAAGGCTATGAGCACAGTAAATGCAAACCTGACATACAACTACAAGGTGGTGAGACAATTCGCCATCATGACAGTGGTATGGGGTATTGTAGGCATGGCTCTGGGTGTGC
>JAJUKC010000020.1 GCA_029264995.1 Marinobacter sp.
GTGATGGTCGGCATAGCGAATGCGGTACAGGATCGGGTCCCGCATATTGATGTTCGGAGAGGCCATGTCAATCTTGGCCCGCAACACCAGCTCGCCGTTCTGGAACTTGCCGTCGCGCATATCCCGGAACAACTGCAGGCTCTCTTCCACCGGACGGTCCCGGTACGGGCTGTTCTTGCCCGGCTCTTTCAGGGAACCGCGGTATTCGGCCATCTGTTCGGCGTTCAGCGCGCACACATAGGCCTTGTCCTTCTGGATAAGCTCTTCGGCGAAGGCATACAACTGGTCAAAGTAGTCCGAGGCATAGCGTACTTCGCCCGCCCACTTGTAACCCAACCATTCGACATCCTGCTTGATAGCGTCGATGTATTCCTGGCTCTCTTTTTCCGGGTTGGTGTCGTCAAAGCGCAGGTTGCATTCGCCATTGAAGGTTTCGGCAATGCCGAAGTTCAGGCAGATAGACTTGGCGTGACCAACGTGCAAATAACCATTGGGCTCCGGGGGGAAGCGGGTGACCACCTTGCCGGTGTGCTCCCCTTTGGCGATGGCGTCTTCAATCAGACTCTGGATAAAGTTGTGGGCTTTCTTCGACTCGGCGCTCATACAATCTCTGTTAACAGGGAATGAATCATGGGAGCTGTCCGGATGCTCCGTTTAAACCGCCTATTATACTCACAAATCCACGCCGGACTCATGCACCGGACGAAACTCTTGAGTACAATAGCCACTTTCAACATTCCGATCCCAAAACACAGGAAACCCTGATGATTCTGCTGCAGACAAACTTCGGTGATATCAAGCTGGAACTGGACTACGAAAAAGCCCCGGAAACCGCCAAAAACTTCGAACAGTACGTTCGCGACGGCTTCTACGATGGTCTGATTTTTCACCGCATCATCAGCAACTTCATGATTCAGGGCGGCGGTTTTGAGCCAGGCATGACGCCGCGCAAAACCCGCGAACCTATCCAGAACGAGGCTGATAACGGCCTGAGCAACATGGTCGGCACCATTGCCATGGCCCGCACCATGGACCCACACTCCGCCACCGCCCAGTTCTTCATCAACGTTGAGAACAACGGCTTCCTGGATCACACCGCCAAGAACGCAGAGGGCTGGGGCTACTGCGTATTCGGCAAGGTGGCCGAGGGCATGGATACGGTCAACAAGATCCGCGCCGTTCGCACCACCATGCGTGCCGGTCACCAGGACGTCCCGTTTGAGGACGTAGTGATTGAAAAAGCCGAGGTTCTGGAGGACGCGTGACCACGCTGTTTATCTCGGATCTGCACCTGGAAGAATCGCGCCCGGATATTACGGGCGCGTTTCTGTCCTTCCTCAAAGACAAGGCTCTGGGCGTTGAGCGTCTTTACATTCTCGGCGACTTTTTTGAAGCCTGGATTGGAGATGATGAGCGAACACCGCTGCAGGAACAGGTAGCGGCGGCCTTGCGGGAGGTGCGGGACACAGGCACCGATATTTACCTGATGCACGGCAACCGGGACTTCCTCATTGGCGAAGATTTCTGCGCGCGCGCCGGCGCCACCCTGCTGGATGATCCGACGGTAGTGGATCTGTATGGCACACCTGCCCTACTGATGCACGGTGACAGCCTCTGCACGGCCGATGTGGAATATCAGAAGTTCCGGGCCAACATGCGTAACCCGCAAACGGTGAAGATGCTTCTCTCCCGCCCACTCAAAGATCGTCAGCTGATGGCACGGCAACTGCGGGAAATCTCCATGGCGAAGAATCAGGGCAAGGCTGAGACCATCATGGATGTCACCCCCGAGGAAGTGGTGAAAGAACTGGAGGCCCATGACGTTCAACTGATGATTCACGGCCATACCCATCGCCCCGCCATCCATGAACTGGACGCCAATGGCAAGCCCGCCCGCAGGGTTGTACTGGGAGACTGGGATAAGAATATCTGGTGGCTGGAAGCTCGCCCGGGACAGGAACCCGAGCTGCTCAAGACGCCGTTGTAGCCATCCGGTCGCTGGCAGGCTCCCGGTAGGTTTCCAAGCGTTTTAGCCAACCGGGCAGCCAGCGCTCCCGCTCAATCGGATTTTCGGCATTTCGGGCTCGGCGGGTCAACACCTTCCCCGCCGCTTCCCGGAAAGCATCAAGGGTCGATTGCCCCGGCTCCGGATCCATGGCGAGGAGCACCTGCAACAACCCCCAACCCTCACCTTTGTAGCGTTCGGATTCAGCAAGCCCTTCACCTTTGAAATTGACATAATCCATCAGTGCATAGACGCCACCCGGGGTAGCGCTCAACTCCTCAAGATAACCCTGAACAACTTTCTGATGATGATCGGGAACCTCATCCAGAATAGTGCCCAGCGACTCCTGGGCGCGGCGAAAGATGAATTCTGCCTGCAAACCCTGAGTGCCTGCCAGAAACTCCCGAAGTTCGGCAACGCGGACCGAATCCTGCATCTGCATAAAGGCGGCGCGATCCTGCCAGGGAGCATCCAGAGGATCAAGCCCGCGCAACCAGTCCGGCACCGGCACCTGTCGCTGACTCATGTAGGCAATCAACTGCGGAAAGCTCTCGACAAAACGGCCCTCAACCCCCTCCGGATACCAGATGAAGTGTCCTATACCCAGGGACGGGAAGGCTTCCCCCTCGTTCCAGTGCACCAGGCACTGGAACCGCCCCGCACATTCATTCTGGAAAATCCTCTGGCCGACCCAGTCCAGTTGAGCCGGCTCCAGGACCAGCGAAATATCCACACCCGAAACCGGTCGCCGGGAGGAACCCGAGGGATCATCGGGCGCACCCTGCTCTTCCCCGGAATCACAGCCGGCCAGCAGCAGAGAGCCTGCCAGCGCCATCGCCAGACAAGAAAGCCTTGAGGTCACAGCTCCTCCATTGACGGCACCACTACGCCGTATCCTTGACCTTATGTTCAGCCAATTCTGCCTTGATGGCCTCAGGGATGGGAACAGACTTTTCGTTTTCGTAGTCAAAGTGAATCAATGTCGCGACACCACGGGCGATCTGCTTGCCATTCTGCCAGGCCTCCTGAACCACCTGGAACGAGCTGTTACCAATGTTGCCCACGCCGGTTCTGATTTCAACGGGCATGTGCCAGTAACTCTGGGCCAACAGGTCGATCTCCAGCCGGGCAATGATCAGCGGCCAGGTTTTGACGTCCAGCGACGGGTGGAAAATCCGAAATATCGGAGTACGTCCCTGCTCGAACCAGACCGGAAGGGAGGTGTTGCTGATATGGCCAAGCGCGTCTGTATCACTGAAGCGAGGCTGAATCTCAACGGCAAACATAGGCATAGTCCTGCTGTGAAAGAGCGCAAACTATACACACAAACTTTGTCGCAAAAAAATCCCGGAGCGTTAACCCCGGGATTTTTCGCTCGTACTTTAGTCGAATTACTGCTCCACGAAGGCCCGCTCAATCACATAGTGGCCCATGTCGCCACCACGGGCTTCGCGAAAGCCCATGTTATCGAGAATGGCACAGGTGTCCTTGAGCATACTCGGGCTGCCACAGATCATGAAGCGGTCCTGCTCCACGTCGAAGTCCGGCAGCCCCAGATCCCGGGTGATCTTGCCGGTTTCCATGGCATCGGTCAGCCGGCCCTGATTTCGGAAGGGCTCGCGGGTAACGGTGGGGTAATACACCAGTTTGCCACTGACCATTTCACCAAAGAACTCGTTTTCTGGCAGTTCTTCAATCTCTTGCTGGTACGCCAGCTCCGAGATGTAACGTACGCCGTGGGTCAGGATCACCTTGTCATAGGCCTCGTAAACTTCCGGATCCTTGATGATGCTCATGAACGGTGCCAGCCCGGTGCCGGTGCTGATCAGCCAGAGATTTCGGCCCGGCAGAAGATTGTCCAATACCAGCGTACCCGTTGGCTTGCGGCTGACCAGAATCTCGTCACCCACTTTGATCTGTTGCAGGCGCGAGGTCAGCGGGCCATCAGGAACTTTGATAGAGAAAAACTCCAGCTCTTCTTCATAGTTCGCACTGGCAATACTGTAGGCGCGCATCAACGGTTTGCCATCTGTCTCCAGACCGATCATTACAAAATGACCGTTCTTGAAGCGGAAGCCGGGATCCCGACTGGTCTTGAAGCTGAACAGCGTATCGTTCCAGTGGTGCACACTGGTTACGGTTTCTTTCATCAGGTTGCTCATGGGAGCCCTCGCCTATTAACGTCAGTCCATCAGGAATTGGGAATAGTTTAACCTTTTGCTTGAAATCGACAAAACGGGCTGTTTTCATAAGGCTATTCGATTTTTCCGATAAATAGCTTCCACCGGAAGAGACCCTATGAAATACAGCTTTCGTCAGCTCGAAGTTTTCCTGGCCGCCGCCCATTTCCAGAACATCACCCGGGCTGCCGAATCGCTGGCCATGTCCCAGTCCGCCGCCAGCAGCGCCCTGAAAGAACTGGAGAATCAGTTCGATATCCAGCTCTTTGACCGTGTCGGCAAACGGCTGCAATTGAATGAGCTTGGCCGCCTCTACCGCCCCAAAGCCGAGGCCCTGCTGGCGCAGGCCACGGAACTGGAACAGGCCTTCAGCAAACATTCAGAAGTCGGCGCCCTGAAAGTTGGCGCCACTCTGACTATAGGGAACTATCTGGCCGTGGGCGTCATGGCCAAATACATGAATACCCCTACCCGCCCGAAAGTTTCACTCGAGGTGGCCAACACCAGCGCCATCGCCCGTCGGGTCCGGGATTTCGAACTGGATATCGGTCTGATTGAAGGCGAACTGCAGTCCCCGGAGCTGGAGGTGATTCCCTGGCGGGAAGACGAACTGACGGTATTCTGCTCCCCGCCCCACCCCCTGGCCCGGAAGAAATCCCTGACCGACGATGACCTTCGTCAGGCGGTCTGGATTATGAGGGAACAGGGGTCTGGCACACGGCAGAGCTTCGAAAGGGGGATGCACGGCCTGTTACCAGACCTCAACATCCTGCTGGAACTGGAACACACCGAGGCCATCAAACGGGCGGTCGAGGCAGACCTGGGCATTGGATGCCTGTCAAAAGTCGTCCTGGCCGATGCCTTCAAGCGCGGCAGCCTGGTGCCCCTGAGCGTGCCGGACTATCGGAAATTCGACCGCCAGTTCTACTTTATTCTGCACAAACAGAAATACCGCAGCGCCGGAATCGCCCGCTGGATGTCACTTTGCCAGGAACTTCAGCCTGCCGAAACCGGGCCGCTGTGAAAGCGGAACTCGGAATCCGGAGATTCGATCAGCTTCTGCTCGATAGCCAGAAACTCCGCGACGCGGTCATCCACCGGGCCACCATTGGCCTGCTCGGCCAGCTTCAGGTAATCCTGGTAATGACGTGCCTCGGATTTAAGCAGGCTGTTGTAGAACTCAGCCAGTTTTTCATCCAGCGACGGAGCCAGCGCAGCAAAACGCTCACAGGATCTGGCCTCAATAATGGCACCGACGATCAACACATCGACCAGCCGCCCCGGATCTTCTGTTCGCACCGCTTCCCGCAGGCCGGCGGCATACCGTGCCGGTGACAGATGGGTATAGGTAACCCCCCGCTTTTTCATGATCGCCAGTACTTGCTCGAAGTGCCTGAGTTCCTCGCGGGCCAGACGCGACATCTTGTTGAGCAACTCGGTGTTGTCCACGTAGCGATACATCAGGCTCAGCGCCGTGGACGCGGCCTTTTTTTCACAATGCGCATGGTCGATCAGCAGCAGGTCCTGGTTCGCCAGGGCGCTGTCAATCCAGGTTTGCGGGGTTCGGCACGGAAGGAAATCGTGAATTTCTTGCAGGGCGTCGTTCATATCGGGGTTCAGGCTGAAAATTCGGGAGGCCGGAGTATAGCGCACTTAGCAGATTCCTCCGACCTCTGTCCAACTTAACTTTATAAGGGCTTTCCTATAGAATGCAGCGCCAGATCAAGGAGTCTCTGAATAAATCCTGAAACCCCATCAGTGATTTGAGGCGTTATTCAGAGGCTCCTGCGGCCTTTTCGCCAAAAAACTCCCGCCGGGCACCACGCCCACAGCGCGGAACATTCCAACTGATGAGGGTCCATATCGTGTTAGAAGCCTATCGTGAACACGTTGCCGAACGTGAAGCCCTGGGTATTCCCCCCAAGCCCCTGAACGCCGAGCAGACCGCCGCTCTGGTTGAGCTGCTGAAGAACCCGCCGGCCGGTGAAGAAGAAACCCTGGTTTACCTGCTGGAAAACCGCATTCCGCCGGGCGTAGACGAAGCTGCCTACGTCAAGGCTGCATTCCTGTCTGCCATCGCCAAGGGCGAGGCCACTTCCCCGCTGGTCAGCAAAGAATACGCTGTAAAGCTGCTGGGCATGATGCAGGGCGGTTACAACATCGAGACCCTGGTTGAGCTGCTGGACAACAGCGAGCTGGCCGAACTGGCCGGTGAGCAGCTGAAGAAAACCCTGCTGATGTTCGACGCCTTCAACGACGTCAAAGAGAAGATGGACGCCGGCAACGCGGTCGCTAAGTCCGTCATCGAATCCTGGGCCAACGCCGAGTGGTTCACCAGCAAGAAGAAAGTGCCCGAGAGCATGAAGATGGTGGTGTTCAAGGTCACCGGCGAAACCAACACCGACGACCTGTCCCCGGCTCCGGATGCCTGGTCTCGCCCGGACATCCCGCTGCACGCCCGCGCCATGTACAAGATGGAGCGTGACGGCCTGAAGCCGGAAGAGCACGGTGTGACCGGTCCGATCAAGCAGATTGAGGAAATCAAGTCCAAGGGCCTGCCGGTCGCTTTCGTCGGCGACGTGGTCGGTACCGGTTCTTCCCGTAAGTCCGCCACCAACTCCGTGCTGTGGTACTTCGGTGAAGACATCCCCGGCGTTCCGAACAAGCGCGCGGGCGGCGTCTGTATCGGCAACAAGGTCGCTCCGATCTTCTTCAACACCATGGAAGACGCCGGCGCCCTGGTTTTCGAAGCACCGGTCGACAACATGAACATGGGCGACGTGATCGAAATCCGCCCGTACGAAGGCAAAATCCTGAACGAAGCCGGTGATGTTATCTCCGAGTTCAAGCTCAAGTCCGACGTGATTCTGGACGAAGTTCAGGCGGGCGGTCGTATTCCGCTGATTATCGGTCGTGGTCTGACCAACAAGGCCCGCGAAGTGCTGGGTCTGGGCGCCACCGACGTATTCCGCCTGCCGAAGGACCCGGAAGCCGGTGACAAGGGCTTCACCCTGGCCCAGAAGATGGTGGGTAAGGCCTGCGGCCTGCCCGAAGGCAAAGGCGTCCGTCCGGGCACTTACTGTGAGCCGAAGATGACCACCGTCGGCTCCCAGGACACTACTGGCCCGATGACCCGGGACGAACTGAAAGACCTGGCGTGTCTGGGCTTCCAGGCCGATCTGGTGATGCAGTCGTTCTGTCATACCGCCGCTTATCCGAAGCCGGTTGACGTTGAAATGCAGCACACCCTGCCGGACTTCATCCGCACCCGTGGCGGTGTTTCCCTGCGTCCGGGCGACGGCATCATCCACTCCTGGCTGAACCGCATGCTGCTGCCGGACACCGTAGGTACTGGTGGTGACTCCCACACCCGTTTCCCGATGGGCATCTCCTTCCCGGCCGGTTCTGGCCTGGTAGCATTTGCCGCTGCTACCGGCGTTATGCCGCTGGATATGCCGGAATCGGTTCTGGTTCGCTTCAAAGGCGAAATGCAGCCTGGCATCACCCTGCGTGACCTGGTACACGCCATCCCGCTGTACGGCATCAAGCAGGGCATGCTGACTGTTGAGAAGAAGGGCAAGATCAACGAGTTCTCCGGCCGTATCCTGGAGATCGAAGGTCTGGAGCACCTGACTGTTGAGCAGGCATTCGAACTGTCTGACGCCTCTGCCGAGCGTTCAGCTGCCGGTTGTACCATCAACCTGTCGGAAGACTCCGTGGCTGAGTACCTGCGTTCCAACATCGTTATGCTGCGCTGGATGATTGCTGAAGGTTACGGCGATCCGCGTACCCTGGAGCGTCGCGCCCAGCAAATGGAAGAGTGGCTGAAAGATCCGAAGCTGATGCGTGCTGATAAAGACGCGGAATACGCCCACGTGATCGAAATCGATCTGGCTGACATCAAAGAGCCGATCGTGTGCTGCCCGAACGACCCGGACGATGCCAAGTTCCTGTCCGAAGTGGCTGGTGACAAGGTAGACGAAGTGTTCATCGGTTCCTGCATGACCAACATTGGTCACTTCCGTGCCGCTGGTAAGCTGCTGGAGCAACACAAGGGCGCCCTGAGCACCCGTCTGTGGATGTCTCCGCCCACCAAGATGGATCAGCAGCAGCTGATGGAAGAAGGCTACTTCAACACCTACGGCACCGCCGGTGTTCGCACCGAGATGCCGGGCTGCTCCCTGTGCATGGGTAACCAAGCACGTGTAGCACCGAAGTCAACGGTTCTGTCTACCTCGACCCGTAACTTCCCGAACCGTCTGGGTGATGGTGCCAATGTGTACCTGACTTCTGCGGAACTGGCTGCTGTGGGCGCGGTACTGGGCAAACTCCCGACTCCGGCGGAGTACATGGAGTACGCCAAGGACCTGAACAGCATGTCCAAAGAGATCTACAAGTATCTCAACTTCGACCAGATGGAAGAGTACACCCAGAAAGCGTCTGAGGCTTCCGTAGCCTGAGATCTTCTGAGGTAGTTAACCTCTGGATCTGAAAACGTCAGCCTTCGGGCTGGCGTTTTTTTGTGTCCCTGCAAACCAAAAAAATTGCTGCCCAGGGAGGGAAGTCCGCGCCTGTATTACGCCGGTGCGGGGCGGGTATGTCTCTTCTGCAGGGAAAAAGATGTCTTGACCCGCCCCCAGAACCCGAATTCCGATACAAAAAAGGGCTCCCCGCGGGGAGCCCTTATCAGAACACTGATTGTTACCAGTGAATTCTGTTACCGCTCGATATGCTGATACTCACCGGCATCGGAAGTGGCCAGAGTCACCACAACGATAGCGATAAACGCAGCAATGAAGCCCGGGATAATCTCATACACACCCGGGCCGCCCATGAACTCACCGTTCCAGCCCAGAGAGATCCAGATCATCACCGTTGCAGCACCTACGATCAGACCAGCCAGCGCGCCTGCACCGTTAGTACGCGGCCAGGTCAGGGCCAGAATGATCAGAGGACCGAAGGCAGCACCAAAGCCCGCCCAGGCGTTACTGACCAGCCCCAGAACCTGGGAATCCGGATCAGAGGCGATGAAGGCTGCCACCAGGCCAACGGCTATAACACAAGCTCGGCCAACATTCACACATTCTTTATCCGTGGCTTCCTTACGCAGGAACAGACGGTAGAAATCTTCAGTCAGAGAGGCGGAGGAAACCAACAACTGACTGGAGATGGTACTCATGACTGCCGCCAGCAACGCAGCGTACAGGAAGCCGGTAATCAGCGGGTGGAACAACAGATCGGACAGAATGATGAAAATGGTTTCCGGATCGGCAACGTCCAGGCCATTACGTACAGCGTAGGCGCGACCAAAGACACCCAGCGCGATTGCGCCAATCAGGGAGATACCCATCCAGGACATACCGATGTTGCGGGCAGTACCCACTTCACCCACGGTACGGATAGCCATGAAACGCACGATGATGTGCGGCTGACCGAAGTAGCCAAGCCCCCAGGTAACCGCCGACAGCCAGCCAATAACCGTGAGCCCTTCAGTCCACGACAGGAGCGTTGGATCAACACTGTTCAGGGTCTCTGAAGCCTGGGCGAAACCACCACCGCCTTCGCCAAACAGTACCACGGCAGGCATGATGACCAGAGCCAGCATCATGATGCAGCCCTGTACGAAGTCCGTCATGCTCACCGCAAGGAAGCCGCCGACAACGGTATACGCCAGTACCACACCCAGGGTGATCACGATACCTGCGGCGTAGTCGCTCATGCCACCGAAGTTGAAGATACCGGCGAAGGCACTTTCAAACAGTTTGCCGCCGGCAACCAGGCCAGAGGCGGTATAAACCGCGAAGAACAGCACGATAACCATAGCGGATACTGTGCGCAGAGGCAGAGCCTTTGTTGGGAACCGGTTGGCCAGAAACGCCGGGATGGTGAGCGCATTGCCATAATGCACGGTCTGCTCCCGCAGCCGGGGTGCAACCACAACCCAGTTGATAAAAGCACCAACAAACAGGCCAATACCAATCCAGGCCGAGGCCAGACCGGTAACGTAGAGGGCGCCGGGCAAACCCAGCAGCAACCAGCCACTCATGTCTGATGCGCCGGCCGACAAAGCCGCAACTTTAGGACTGAGGGCACGCCCCCCCAGCATGTAATCCTCAGCAGTGGCTGATGATGTGCGCATGGCCCACAGGCCAATTACGATCATCAGGGCGAAATACGCAAATAGACTGATCCAAACTCCAATAGCCATATGGCTCCTCCGGTTTTATGAGTCGGATAAGATCCGCTCGATTGGCACAACACCAGATCAAAGATCGGCACTGTGTGCCGTTTTTTTGTATGTCTCGGATTCGTCAGACCTGTAGCAAGAATCAACTTGCCGGGATTCCTCATTGAATATAGCTGATCGCCAGATCTTTGCGACCAACCGGCTCAGATCCGGAGCCTCGGTCCTCGGGCGATATAAATTAGTATTACTACGGATTCGAGGCTTACAAAATCCTACGATTATTTTGCAGAACCCTACGGGACTGACGCCAAAGCCTACGATTCCGTGCCCGAATCAGGCCACACGTTCATTCAGTTGTAGCCTCGAGGGTGTAGTGCCCCGATGTTTTCTGAGCGCATTGGTCAGCGCACTTTGCGATGAAAAGCCGGTGCGATAACTGATTTCAGAAACCGAAAGCGAGGTCGAGGATAGCAGCCCAACTGCCTGATCGAGGCGGGTTTGCAGCAGAAACTGATGCGGTGTGGTACCGGTAACCTGCCGGAAAATTTCATGAAATCGGCTCACACTCAGGCATGCCACACCGGCCAGATCCTGGACGGTTATCTTGCGGTGCAGATTGCCGACGATATAGCGCCGTATATCCTCGGGGTTCAGGCTGTTTCTGTTGCTGGAAACGGGGGGCCGGTCGACGATGCGCTCGGCCATACAATGAAGAATACTGGCGGCGAGGTGCTGATGCAGTGCCCGGTTATCCGGTGAACGGTCAAATTCACCGGCAGCAAACTGAACCAGGCCTTGAATACGGTTGTCCATCTGCACAGTACGGGGCTTCTCAAACAGCCGCATCAGTTTGTCGTAGTCTGAGTGTAGCGGTGTCGACAGTGCTGCACCGAACGGATCGACATTGATGACCAGCACGTGGTTTTGCTGATCGCCGCAATAATCGTGGCGCGCCTCTGTAGGCACCAGACAGGCTTTCCAGGTGTCGAGGCAGGCGCCGGATCCATCAATGCTCAGCTCCGCCTGCCCGCGCACACCCACCACAATCTGGTGGTGTTCATGGTGATGCTGTTGGGCAGCGGTGGGAAGCTTCAAAAGTTTCGCGTTGAGCATTACTACTGAAAGCCGTTATCGAGAATGTTCCTCAATTAAAGCAGAACATTACAAAAAGTGCACGAAAACACCGGGATTTGTCAGCGATCTGTCTTCTGTCAATCTGAAACCGGCAGCTTTGCCAATGCCGTCAGGAGGGCTGATACGCTCTCGGATACCTGTTCAAGGGGCAAGGCGGCGTTAACCACATGGTAGCGCCCGGGCATTTCCGTCGCGCGTTCCAGATAGGTCTCACGGATTCGCTGAAAAAACGCCTGGGCTTCCTGCTCAAACCGATCAAGCTCGCCACGCTTTCGCGCACGCGCCATGCCAGTTTCCACTGGCGCATCCAGAAGAATGACGTGGTCCGGCCGCACCTCGCCCTGAACCAGAGCCTCAAGCAACGCAATCCGTTCTCTGGCGACGCCTCGGCCACCACCCTGATAGGCAAAGGTAGCATCGGTAAACCGGTCACAGAGCACCCACTTACCGGCGGAAAGTGCCGGGAGGATTCGGTTATAGAGGTGCTGGGCCCTGGCGGCAAACATCAGCAGCAGCTCGGTGGTTTCGTGTACTGGCTCTTCTCTGGGGGCCAGCAACAGCTCACGAATGCTTTCTGCCATGGGGGTACCACCTGGCTCGCGGGTAACAATGTAGTCAATGCCAAGCCGATCCAGGGTTTTCGCAGCGTTATCCAGCTGTGTCGACTTGCCAACCCCTTCGGTACCCTCGAATGTAATGAATCGCCCTCTGGCCAAAATCATTGATCTCCGTTACTGCTGGTTTCAGAACCCGGGGCCGGGAATGAACGGTAATCTTCCCGGCGGTTCAGCTGGAACTCACGCACGGCTTTCTGGTGTTCGGCAAGCGTGCGGGAAAACTTGTGGCTGCCATCACCCCGGGCGACGAAGTACAGGGCATCGCCGTCATCCGGATGCAACGCAGCGTGAATGGACTCTCGCCCCGGTAACGCAATGGGCGTTGGCGGCAGGCCATCAATGCGATAAGTGTTATAGGGTGTCCAGGTACGAAGATCACTTCGGCCAATCCGGCCCCGGTACTTGTCCCCCATGCCGTAGATAACGGTTGGATCCGTCTGCAGGCGCATACCCTTCTGCAGGCGCCGGACGAACACACCGGCCACCTGTTGTCGCTCGCCGGCCACTCCGGTCTCGCGCTCCACAATCGAGGCCATGATCAGTGCCTCATAGGCGTTTTCGTAGGGAAGCCCTTGCTCACGGTCCTGCCACTCTTCCTCAAGGACCTCGGTCATGATGTTGTAGGCCCGCTTGAGAATATCGAGATCGGTTTCACCACTGTGAAACAGGTAAGTATCCGGGAAAAACCAGCCTTCGGGATGCTGCCCTTCGGCTCCCAGAGCCGCCATGATCTCCTCATCCGTCCAGTCGGTGGTCTGCCTGGTCAGCCTGTCAGTACGCGCCAGTGCTGCCCGCATCTCGGCAAAGGTCCAGCCCTCGATAAACTGGACGGACCAGAGTTTGACCTTGCCTTCCACCATCAGGCTGATCATATCGACAGGGGTCATGCCAGAGGTGAACTCGTAGTCCCCGGCCTTGATCAGGGTCTGCTCCGGGTTCAAGCGCCCGTGGATTCGCAGCCAGAGCGGATCATCCACAAACCCTTGCGCAGCCAGCTCCCGCGCCACGCGGCCAAACGCCGTACCGGGCTCAACAGAAAACAGGGTCGGCTCGTCAAGGACAACCGGGTTCTCAAGTGTTTTCAGCCCCTGCCAGAGCCAGAGACCACTGGCGGCAACCGCCAGGACAGCAAGAGCAACAATACCTACGAGTAGCTTTTTGAACACGCGCATCAATCCGGTCGCTTATGGGGGTCACAAATTGTCGCAAGCCGGTTGTCCACAGGCAAATCATGGCCCGCCAGATTGCGAACCGGAACAACTCCAAGCACGCTATTGGTCAGGTACAGACCCTGACATTCACGACCCAGCAGGTCTTCCACCGGCAGCTCGCTTTCCCGGAGAGGCTCACCCGCGGCATGCAGGTATTCGATCACTTTTCGGCGCATCACACCGGACACCGCCAACGAGGCCGCCGGAGGCGTTTGCCAACCATCGGGCCCAAGCAGAAATATATTGGTCCGCGTACCTTCAACCACATGCCCTGCCGCGTTGGTCATCAGCAATTCAAAGGTCGGCTCCTTCATTTCCCGGGCCGCCATTACCTGCTCCAGCCGATTGAGGCTCTTGATGCCAGATAGCAGTGGGTTAACCGTCAACGGGACCCGGGAAAAGTCCACCATCACCCCGGTTTCGGGCGGAAGCGGAGGAAGAGCAGAATGAAACAGAAACAGATTGGGGCTGACATCAGCTGCGGGCCGGTAGCCGCGGCCACCGCTGCCACGAGTTACCACCAATTTGAGTACCCAGGCGCTGCCGCCATGAACGGAGCCATAGCGCTCCATTGCACCGGCAAATGCAGCCTCCAGTTCGGGCCGATTCAGACGAATACCCAGGCGCCCGGCATCCCGCACCAGTCGGTCAAGATGATAGACCAGCAAAGGCGCGGAATCCCCATTCACCCTGATGGTTTCGAACAGACCGTCACCGTAAGCCAGCCCCCGGTCACCGGGGGGCAGGCAGTCGTCGTCCGCCCAGTAGAGCTTCAACACCCGGGATCAACCCTCGAAGCGGCTGACGATCAGGGTTCCGTTGGTGCCGCCAAACCCGAACGAATTCGACAACGCCACTTTCACATCCGCATCCCTGGCTTTGTGCGCCACAAAATCCAGATCACAACCCTCATCCGGATGATCAAGGTTGATGGTTGGCGGCAGCACCCCGTCCCGAACCGCCAACACCGAGAAGATGGCCTCAACGGCACCCGCTGCACCCAGCAGGTGTCCGGTCATGGACTTGGTGCTGCTCATGGCCAGTTTTTCCGCATGGCTGCCAAACACCGATTTGACCGCCGCCACCTCGGCAACGTCACCAACCTGGGTAGAGGTACCGTGAGCATTGATGTATCCGACCTGATCCGGGCTGATGCCGGCATCGCGGATGGCATTCTGCATGGAGCGCGCCGCGCCCTCACCGTTGGCGGGGGGCGCCGTGATGTGGTGGGCATCATCGCTCATGCCAAAACCGATAACTTCACCATAAATGGTTGCTCCACGCGCCCTGGCGTGTTCCAACTCTTCCAGAACCACAACGCCGGCACCATCGCTGAGCACAAAGCCGTCGCGGTCACGGTCCCAGGGACGACTGGCCTTTTCCGGCTCATCGTTGCGGGTCGACAGGGCCCGGGCGGAGGAAAACGCAGCCACGCCGCTGCGTGTAGTTGCCATTTCGGAGCCGCCGGCCAGCATGACATCGGCATCGCCATAAGCGATGGTTCTGGCGGCATAGCCGATATTGTGTGTTCCGGTGGTACAGGCCGTCACAATCGCAATATTCGGCCCCTTGTAACCGAAACGGATCGCAGCGTTACCGGAAATCATATTGATGACGGATGCTGGCACAAAAAACGGCGATACCTTGCGCGGGCCAGCCTTATCCATCTGGAGAACGTTCTTTTCGATGTATTCCAGACCACCGATACCCGAACCTATGGCAATACCTACCCGCTCCTTGTCGAGCTTGCTGTATTGTTCAAGGCCACTGTCATCTACCGCCTGCTGCGCCGCAATCAGGCCATAGTGAATAAAGGCATCCAGCTTTCGCGCTTCCTTGCCGGATAACCAGGGCTCGATATCAAGATCCTTGACGGCACCACCAATGCGAGTGGTGTACTCAGACGCGTCAAAGCGGTCAATCAGTCCGATGCCACTGCGCCCGGCACGAATGGCTTCCCAGGAAGAAGTAACATCATTCCCCACCGGAGAAAGCATTCCCATTCCCGTGATGACAACCCGTCGCTTGCTCATATCCCCAATCACCCGATTGTTCCGTGTCTGATGGTTCACTATTGGCCAATATCCGGCCAATAAAAAAGCCGTCCTTCAATAAGCCCAAAGGACGGCTTTTGCCTGGCTATCTGATTCGCAGGGTATCAGGTGTGCGCGACGATGTAGTCGATCGCGTCCTGAACGGTGCCCAGCTTTTCGGCCTCTTCGTCAGGAATCTCGGTCTCGAATTCCTCTTCCAGGGCCATAACCAGCTCAACAGTGTCCAGTGAGTCAGCGCCAAGATCCTCTACAAAAGAAGATGTGTTCTGAACTTCGGACTCTTTCACGCCCAACTGCTCACAAACAATCTTCTTAACGCGCTCTTCAACTGTACTCATAATGTCCTCACTTTATGTGTCAACCAAGCAACTCTATGGCTGCCAGTTTAGTTTAAACCCTACCTGCAAACAAGCAGGGATTCTGTCAAACATGTTGTGCGACAAGGGGTTGCACACCAGCCCGGAACGGACTTAACCCATATACATGCCGCCATTCACATGAATGGTTTCTCCGGTTACGTAAGCGGCGCCGTCCGATGCCAGGAAAGCCACCACAGCGGCAACCTCCTCCGGCGACCCCAGGCGACCAGCCGGTATGATTTCCAGCATAGCCTCACGCTGCTTATCGTCCAGTTTTTTGGTCATGTCTGTGTCAATAAAACCCGGTGCCACGCAGTTCGCCGTGATACCGCGGTTAGACATTTCCTTGGCCAGGCTACGGGTAAAACCCTCAACACCGGCCTTCGCCGCACAGTAATTGCCCTGCCCGGGATTTCCCATACCAGCAACCACTGAGCTGATATTGATGATTCTGCCCCAACGGGCTTTCGCCATACCACGCAATACCGCCTTGCTGGTGCGATAGACGCTGGACAGATTGGTTTCCAGAACCGCAGCCCAGTCATCGTCTTTCAAGCGCATCAGAAGGTTATCACGGGTGATGCCGGCATTATTGACCAGAATCAGCGGCGCACCTGATTGCTCGGCAAGCTGCTTGAGGCCAGCCTCGATGCTTTCGGCTTCTGCCACATTCATGACAATGCCATAGCCACTGAAACCCGCTTCTTTCAGGCCATCGGTAATGGCCTGGGCCCCCTCGGCACTGGTCGCGGTACCCACCACTTCGGCTCCCTGCCGGGCAAGCTCATGAGCAATGGCTTTGCCAATGCCCCGACTGGCGCCGGTTACCAATGCAACTTTGCCTTCCAAAGACATAATTCACTCCGTGTAATCAGGACTGACCAAAGGCCTTGAGGGCTTCAGCCAGAGAATCAGGACTCTCGATACCGTGAACCGGCAGAGAACGATCGATACGCTTGATCAATCCGGCCAGCACCTTGCCGGCGCCACACTCAACAGCCACCCCCACCCCTTCGGTGGCCAGTCGCTGTACCGAGTTTGTCCACAGCACCGGAGAGTATAGCTGCTTGAGCAGATTGGCTTTCAGGGCCTCGGCATCCCGCGCCGGCTCGGCATTGACATTCTGAACCACGGGAATGACAGCATCGTTAAAGCGAATATCCTCAAGGGCTTCCGCCAACTGTTCCGCCGCTCCCTTCATGAGCGCACAGTGGGAGGGAACAGAGACCGGCAACGGCATGGCCTTACGGGCACCTTTGGCTTTACAGGCTTCAATGGCCCTTTCAACGGCTGCTGCACTACCGGCGATAACCACCTGCCCCGGCGCATTAAAGTTCACCGCGGCAACCACATCCCCCTCAGCAGACTCCTCACAGGCCGACACCACATCGGAATCCTCAAGACCCAGAATGGCCGCCATACGCCCCTGCCCTTCAGGCACGGCATCCTGCATCAGTTCACCGCGCAGCTGAACCAGCTTCACAGCTTCGATGAAATCCAGGCTTTCCGCCGCCACCAGGGCGCTGTATTCACCCAGGCTGTGACCAGCAACAAAATCCGGCCGCGGGCCGTCAGATACACACCACTGGCGCCAAAGCGCAACACTTGCGGTCAGCAAAGCAGGCTGAGTAACCATGGTTTTGTTGAGCTCTTCGGCGGGGCCATGCTGGCAAAGATGCCACAGGTCATAGCCAAGAACGTTAGACGCCTCGTCAAACGTTTCGGTGATCATCGGCCACGCTTCAGCGGCAGCAGATAACATGCCGAGTGACTGGGAGCCTTGTCCGGGAAAAACAAACGCTGATTTCATAAGCGGAATCTTATCGTCATTGAAGGGTTACTGAAGATTAGCCAATAGTACAATTCAGGCCAATTATCCGCGAATAAGGGCCGGGATGCGGGACGACTTTAGTCGCGCTCCGAACAATGAGGAGGGATCATAACATCAGATCATCGAGTCTTTCGTTGATCCTTCGTGGCACTTCCAGCTGAACTTCACGAACTGCCTGCCGGATAGCCGCCAGCATCGCCCGCTCATTGGCATTGCCGTGACTTTTGATGACCACGCCCTGCAACCCGAGCAGACTGGCGCCATTGTGCCTGGAAGGGTCCATCAACTGCAGCAGTCGCCCGATAATCGGCCTGGCCAGCAGGCCCACAAAACGACCGTACAGGGAGCGAGTGAATGCCTGCTCCAGCAATTCGATCAGCAGGCCTGCAACCCCCTCTCCGGTCTTGAGGGCAATGTTGCCCACGAAACCGTCACACACTACAACATCAGCGACATCGCGGAAAAGGTCACTTCCCTCGACATAACCGATGTAATTAATGGTGTCGCACTGGGCCAGCATATGTGATGCAAGCCGTACCTGTTCGTTACCCTTGATTTCTTCCTCACCGACATTCAGCAGTGCCACCCGTGGCTCGGACTGGCGGCAGATAGCGGATGCCATCAAGGACCCCATCAGGGCGTACTGGTAGAGGTTTTCCGCTGTGGAATCAACGTTGGCACCAAGATCCAGAACATGACAACGTCCACGCAGGGAAGGAATCAGTTTTGCAATGGCAGGGCGCTCAATCCCCGGATACATCCGAATGATCGAGCGACCGAAGGCCATCAGGGCACCGGTATTTCCGGCACTGACACAGCCCTGAGCTTCTCCGTCCCGCACGAGACTGAGCGCAATGGCCATAGAGGAGTTTTTCTTGTGGCGAAGGGCATGGGAGGGCCGCTCGTTCATACGAACGACATCAGCAGCCTCGACGATGCGAATACGGGCATGCCCCTCATGCAACAAAGCCTCGAGCTCACTCCGGATTCCCACCAGAACAAGACTCAAGGCTTCGTTTTCACGCACTGCTTCCAGCGCAGCATGGACGACAACCGCGGCACCGCGATCACCGCTCATAGCATCAATGGCAATGGTGACCGGCGTGTTCACCACTCGTCCATGCGGCACAGGTCAGAAGAAATTCCCGACGAATTACTCGTCGCGAGCCTCAACTACCTGCTTGCCACGGTAGAAACCGTCTGGAGACACGTGATGGCGACGATGAACTTCACCAGTTGTTGCGTCGGTAGACAGAGCAGCAGCACTCAGTGCGTCGTGTGAACGGCGCATGCCACGCTTTGAACGAGTTTTGCGATTTTGCTGTACAGCCATGGTTATGCTCCTGACCTATTTTCGAATACGTTAATGCTTTGTCGTCTTAAGTCCCGCCAGAACACTGAACGGGTTCTCTTTTCTTTGCTCTGTCTCGGGCTCTTCGGCAGCCTCGGGCACTTCGAGCGCTTCAAGATCTTCTTTTGCCGGACACTCTTCCCGCTCGTGGAGCGGAAATGGCGGCAGAACCAGAAGCAACTCGTCTTCCACCATTGCCCGGAGATCGGCGTTGAAATCTTCTACCAGAAATGGCTCCAACGCTTTCGGCAACCGCTGCGCCTGCTCATCACTGATGACCAGACCGAGATCAAAACGGGATTCCAGAGTCACCTGCATGTCACCCATGCAGCGCTGGCATTCCAGAATGACCGGCGCAGACAACTCACCCGACACTATCCGGCGACGCTCCCCATCCCGATAGAAAGACAGCTTTACGCTGCACTCACCATCTTCCGGCAGTCCCGGCACCGCTTCACGAAAACGAGAAAGCCCCCTGAAAGGAATCACTCCTTCAAGCGTTGTGTTCTGCTCTGCCAACTTGTTTGGGTCGACAGATCTGGGCAGTTCGACGATCGGCGCTTTGGACATAGGCGCGCAATTTTAGGGGCGAGACCCGCCTCTGTCAAAGACTTAATCGACTTTCTACCGGGCCTTTCGCCCGGAATAGGGGTATTTTACGATATCAGCCCGAAAGAACTCCCATATCCAACCGACCGGACCTGAAACCCTATGCTTCCTCCCAAGCTGCTACTGGCCTCTTCCTCACCCTACCGAAAGCAATTGCTGGCCCGGCTCAACCTTGCGTTCGACACTGCCAGCCCCGACATCGACGAAACACCCATTCCAGGAGAAGCAGCCGAAGCCCTGGCCGTCCGACTTGCAGAAAGCAAAGCAAAAGCTCTCGCCTCGCGCTTTCAGAACCATATCATCATAGGCTCCGACCAGGTGGCGGCATTACCGGATGGCAGCCTGCTGAGCAAACCCGGCCACTACGACACAGCAAAACAGCAACTGATGCGCAGCAGCGGCAACCGCGTGTGCTTTCTCACCGGCCTGGCCGTTCTGGATACCCGAAGCGGCAACCTTCAAACTCACTGCGAAACGTTTGAAGTGCACTTCAGGGACTTACAGGAGGCGGAGATTGAAGGCTACCTGCGAAAAGAGCAGCCTTACGACTGTGCAGGCAGCTTCAAGATGGAAGGTCTTGGCATCGCACTGTTCAGCCGCCTTGAAGGCGACGACCCGAACAGCCTGATCGGGCTTCCGCTGATTGCACTTACCCGCATGCTGAGGGAGCTGGGCATCAATCCATTGCTGGACTGATGCCCGAAGTGAATCTATCGGAGCTCCAGTCGCGACTCCATCAACCGGGTTGCGACACCCTCGCCAACGGCCACGCCCAACTGATCAACAAACTCCTGAAAAGGAGAACGACTGCGACTGTAATCAACCAGCTTCTCTTCGCCCACCAACTGGCGCGCGACCCAGGATGAACTGCCCAGGCCGTCTACAAGCCCCAACTCTACCGCCTGCTCTCCACTCCAGACCAGGCCACTGAACAGCCGTGGGTCATCAGCCAGTCGATCGCCCCGCCCCTGCCTGACCGCTTCGATGAACTGCTTGTGGGTGTTCTCAAGAACGCTCTGCCAGAACGCAACTTCTTCCTCCTGCTCCGGCGAGAACGGATCCAGGAAGGCCTTGTTGTCACCTGCGGTATAAAGACGACGATCCACACCAATCTTTTCCATCGCCTCGGTGAAGCCAAAACCTCCGGCAACCACGCCGATCGATCCGACCAGACTGGCACGGTTGGCGTAGATCTCATCTGCTGCCGCGGCTATGTAGTAGGCACCAGATGCACCAATATCAGAGATCACGGCATAGACCTTCTTGTCGGGATACTCTTCCCTTAGCCGCTTGATCTCATCGTAGACATAGCCGGACTGCACCGGACTCCCCCCCGGACTGTTAATACGCAACACAACCGCCTTCGAGTTCTCGGCCTCAAACGCGGAGCGCAATGCCCCGACCAGATTATCCGCACTGGCCAATTCATCAGCGGCAATCGGGCCATTCACCTCCACCAGCGCGGTATGGCCCCCCACCGCCGCCCCGACACCTTCACCGAAGGGCGCACGGATCATGAACAACAACGCAAACAGATACCCGAACGTCAGCAGCTTGAAGAAAATCCCCCAACGACGACTGCGCCGCTGCTCCGCCTGCAAGGACATCACCAGCTTTTCGATAAGACGCCAATCACGCCCCGTCTCCGGTGGCATCGACGGCTTCCTGCCGCCAAACAAGCCACCCCTGGCGCCCTGGGCTTCTGTCTCAACGGGCTTGTCGCCCCACTCCGACTGCTTGTCCGAATCCCACTCGCTCATTCGTATTCCTTACTTGCAACGTCCTATTGTTAGCGCAGCCCCAACACCTTCCGGAGGTCTGCCACTGAATTCACCACTGCATGGGGATCATAGGCCTCAAGCACATCGCGCTTGTGCACACCCCACTCCACACCGATGGAGGGCATACCAATACGCTGGGCCATCTCCAGATCGTAACGGGTATCGCCAATCATCACAGCCTCTTCCGGTTCATAGCCGTAGAAAGCCAAGATTTCCTCCAGCATCAGCGGATGCGGCTTGGAACGGGTTTCATCGGCACAACGGGTGGTATCAAAGTGCGACCCCAGGCCACTGGAGGTCAACGCCATTTCAAGGCCCCGACGGCTCTTGCCGGTCGCCACCGAACACCCTCGCCCGGAACTGCGGATATCGGCAACCACATCTGCCATGCCGTCGAACACATTCTGGGGCGTGGTCACTTTTTTGAAGAAGTAACCCGCATAACCCTCACGAATACGAACCATCTCTTCACGACTCAGACCCGGATACAATTTTTCCAACGCCTCGATCATGCCCAGACCAATGATGTCGCGATAGGCTTCCCGCTTCAGTTCGGGATACCCCAGCTCCGTTGCCGCCTGACGCAGACTGTCAGCAATATGGTCCACCGAATCAATCAGCGTTCCGTCCCAGTCAAAAATAACTACCTTTACCTTCATTACGACCGTTTCCCGCTTCGCTTGGCCAATTCTTCGAGCACCCCGGAAAAGGGCTCGTCGTATGATGCTTCCAGCCGCATGGGCTCGCCCGAACCCGGAAGCGAAAACTCAAGAGCCCTGGCATGCAACATCAAGCGCTGCCCACCAATGGCCCGGAAAGCTTTCAGACTGGCATCATCCATATACTTGTCGTCACCGGCAATCGGATGACCCGCCCAGGCACTGTGCACCCGAATCTGGTGGGTTCTGCCGGTCACCGGAGACGCCTCAACAAGACTATACCCCTGAAACCGCTGCAAACAGGTAAACAAAGTCAGGGAACTCTTGCCCTCTTCGCTGACCCGAACCCGGCGCTCGCCATTGGGCATCTCAAAGCGCAACAGCGGCTCGGCAACGCGGTCAACGCCTTCCGGCCAGCTACCGACCACCAGGGCGTGGTAATATTTGCGAATCCGCTTTTGCCGTAGTTCATCCTGCAAGAACCGCAAGGCCGAACGCTTTTTAGCCACCATCACCAGGCCCGAGGTATCCCGATCCAGACGGTGGACCAACTCCAGGAACCTGGCTTCCGGCCGGGCCGACCGCAACACTTCAATCAACCCGAAACTCAGGCCACTTCCACCATGGACCGCTATACCGGAGGGCTTGTTCACCACCAGCATCTCGTCGTTCTCGAAAACGATCGCAGCCTCCATAACCCCCTGCACCCGACTGCCGGGCTTGGGCTGTTCGGCCTTGGCCTGCTGCACCAGGGGCGGAATTCGAACCACATCACCCGGATTAAGGCGGGTATCAGGCTTCACACGCCCTTTGTTCACGCGCACTTCACCCTTTCTGACAATACGGTAGACAATGCTTTTGGGCACCCCCCTCAACCGTGCGAACAGGAAATTATCGACCCGCTGCCCCGCCATATCCTCATCAACGGTAATCCACTGAACCTCTGTCGCCACCTTCCCCGGAGCACGCTCAGACCCCGCTTTGACAGCAGATTTTCCGACACCACGGGCTTTGTCCGTGGCAGGACGACGGCCCTTTGACTTGCGGGAATCGGGGGTGCTCGACATGAAAATCCTTGCGTTGATGACCTGCGGTGCCGTATGCCCGTCCCTGTGAACCGGGACAGACGCAATTTGGGAGTTGTCTGACTACGCCGTACCTGTTATATTCCGGCGTGCTCTGCCGTTTGTCTACGGCCTGACGAACTCTGGTCAGAAGCCGGAGCGGCAGAAGTATACCGATACTGATTAAGAGTTTGAACGCTGCATAACCAATCATTAACGGAAGCAGCGGGAAACAGACTCCCGGAATCACAGGCCAGACCGAGAAAGGCTGTTACCTGCTCCGGGAGAGGAAAACCGACTGGAAAACCGTCGGGCGACATCGCGAAGAATCATTGCCACGCAAACCCGGGCCGTCCAGCAAACCAATACGACGTGAGACCCAGGGGTTTGTGTGAACCTGAAACGGATATTATGCGTCAACAGACTCTCACCCTATTCGACCTCGACCTGCCCACCGGCAGGCGGGATGTCGGCGGTGGTCTCAGACACCCAGGATTGCACCCCATAAGGGTATGATCCGTCTGGCCGCCGGCCTGCCTGCTGTAAAGGGCCCGCGGCACGCACATCCTGCTTCGCTGATGCGAATCCCCCCGGTTTTCTGTCACCAACAAACGACAGGAACCCTTTCTTTCCATGAAAAGAATGCTGATCAATGCAACTCATCCCGAAGAGTTGCGCGTCGCGCTGGTTGACGGCCAACGGCTGTTCGACCTTGATATCGAATCCAGTACCCGCGAACAGAAAAAGGCCAACATCTACAAGGGCCGCATAACCCGGGTAGAACCCAGCCTTGAAGCGGCTTTCGTTGACTTTGGCGCAGAGCGCCACGGCTTCCTGCCCCTGAAGGAAATCTCCAAAGAGTATTTCAAGAAATCGCCCGGGCAGATTGAGGGCAAAATCAACATCAAGGATGTTGTCTCTGAAGGTCAGGAAGTGATCGTTCAGGTCGACAAGGAAGAGCGTGGCAACAAGGGCGCCGCCCTGACCACCTTCATCTCCCTGGCTGGCCGTTATCTGGTGCTGATGCCGAATAATCCCCGTGCAGGCGGTATCTCACGCCGGATTGAAGGCGATGACCGAGCCCAGTTGAAAGAGGCCATGAACGGTGTCCAGGTGCCGAAGTCCATGGGCATTATTGTGCGTACTGCCGGTATTGGCCGCACCACCGAAGAGCTCCAGTGGGACCTCGACTACCTGGTACAGTTCTGGGAGGCCATCACCCAGGCGGCTGGCGAGCGCAAAGCGCCTTTCCTGATCCACCAGGAAAGCAATGTCATCATCCGCGCCGTGCGCGATTACCTCCGCCAGGATATCGGCGAAGTCCTGATCGATGCCGATAACGTTTACGAAGACGTGTTGAGCTTCGTTCGGGCGGTCATGCCCACCTTCGAGAACAAGATCAAGCTGTACAAAGACGAGATCCCCCTGTTCAGCCGTTACCAGATCGAAGGCCAGATCGAAACCGCGTTCCAGCGCGAAGTGAAACTGCCCTCCGGCGGCTCCATCGTCATCGACCCGACCGAAGCCCTGGTGTCGATCGATATCAACTCCTCCCGGGCCACCAAGGGCCAGGACATTGAAGAAACCGCCCTGCAGACCAACCTTGAAGCGGCCGAGGAAATCGCACGGCAACTGCGCCTGCGGGACATGGGCGGCCTGATCGTGATTGACTTCATCGACATGACCCCGGCCAAGCACCAGCGTGAAGTCGAACAGAAAATGCGCGAAGCCCTGGAAATCGACCGGGCCCGCGTTCAGGTTGGCAAAATCTCCCGCTTCGGCCTGCTGGAGATGTCACGTCAGCGTCTGCGCCCCTCCCTGGGCGAGACCCGCAGCGAGGTTTGCCCGCGCTGTGAAGGCCAAGGCACCATCCGGGGTATCGAATCTCTGGCGCTGAGTATCATGCGCCTGATCTACGAAGAATCCTCCAAGGAGAAGACCGCAGAAGTACGCGCCATGGTGCCGGTTTCTGTGGCCACCTTCCTGTTGAACGAAAAACGCAAGCAACTGGCTGACATTGAAGCCCGTCAGGGTGTAGCCGTGGTGGTCGCGCCTGTGCCCAACATGGAAACACCGCACTTCGAAATTCTGCGCCTGCGCCAGGACGAAACCTCTCCGGAGCACGTCTCCAGCCATCAGGTGGCGCAACAGTACAGCGAGCGCGAGGAAGAGGCAGCGGTAGAAGTTGCAAGTGCCGAGAAACCGGTGCGTGAACAGGCTGCCGTGAAAGCCATCCGCCCCTCTGCGCCGGCCCCCGCACCGGCAGCCGCTGCGCCAACGGCCGCTGCCGAGCAGGAAGAAGGTCTGTTCCGCAAGCTGGGCAAGAAGATCGCGTGCTTCTTCCGGGGTGAAGAACCGGAGCAGGAAACCAGCCGCGACACCAACCGTAACCGAAGTGAAGAGCGTCGCAACCAGGCGCGCCAGGATCGCCGCAAATCCCGCGTTGCCCGTGATGACCAACGCTCCGGCGGCAACCGCAGCGGCAATGATCGCCGTCAGGGTAGCCAGCAGAGCCGTGGCGACGACAACCGGGGCCGTAATCGTGGTGGCCGTGGTGACGATCAGAATCGCGGTGAACGCGGTGGCCAGAACCGTTCCAACCGGGACGATCGCTCTGGCGACAGCAAGGGCAATGACAACCGCCGGGACAACCGCAAGGATTCCCAGGGCCGCGGCCAGAACCGGAATCGTCCTCAGCGCGACCAGAAAGGCCAGCAGGATAACCGGGAACAACAGGAGTCCCAGAAGGGCCCTGCCAGCGACAAGCAAGGCGGCGACGACAAGCAGCGCAAACCGCGCCGGCAACGTAACCGGGACGGCTCACCCTCCGAGACTCCGGCATCTACTCCGGCCGAACGCAAAGCGGAACGCAGCGAGAAGCACCAGAAAGATACCCAGCCGGAAAAGGCAGCCGACAAGACAACTCCCGTGGATGCCAAATCGGGTGAGCCGCGCGTAGAAAAAGCCGAGCAACCGGCCGCAGAAACGCCTGAAACCCAGGCTGCGCCGGAGAGCCGCAAGGCTGAACAACAGGAAAAGGCCGACAAGCCCGAAGCCAAAACAGAACAGGCTGAGCATAAGGAGGCTCCGTCAGCAGAAGACAAGCCTGAGGCGAAGGAAGATGGCAGCCGCAACGAGAAGTCTGACGGCCGCAGAGGCCGCAACTCAGGCCGCCAGCGCAAGCCTCGCTCTGCCGATAACGCTGAGAAGTCAGCTGCTGCTGAAGACCAGGGCGAAAAGGAGAGCTTGCCGGCAACAGCCGAGCAGAAACAGGCTGTCAAGCCTGAGTCTGCCGAGCAGGTAACCGGAAAAGACGCCGAAAAGCCTGCAGAAAAAGCCAGCGCTGAACCTGCCAAAGACGAGGAAAAAGAACCGGCGAAGGCAGAGCCCAAGGCACCCCGGCAAGCCAAGGCCAACGCACCGAAGGCGGCAGAGCCAGAAACCGGCGCAGCCTCTGACCAGAAGGCTGCCGAGGATAAAGCCGACAAGGCGCCGGAACAGAAGGCCGAGGCCGAGAAACCCGAACCAAAAGCGGAGACTGCGCCGGAAAAACAGGCCGAATCCGCCAGCGAAAAGCCCGCTGACAAACCAGAGCAGCCTTCGGAGCCCGTAAAAGCCGAGCCAGCTCCGGCTAGTGAAAAGCCAGCGGAACAGAAAGAAGAGACTCAGAAAGCCAGTGCCCCGGAAGGAATCCCGGTGACTCCTGGCCGGGCCTATAATGACCCAAGAGAGGTCCGCAAGCGCCAACGTGCGGCCGAAGAAGCCAAAAAGGCAGAAGAGGCCAAGCAGGCCGGGAGCAACTGATCATGCTGAGCAACTCGGACATCGAAGCGCTGGAAGACATTCTGTTCGCAGAACCCTGGGGTGATCATGCCCTGGACTTTTTCGGGTTCCACGGCGTGGTGTGTGCCAGCGTGATCGGGCCGGTCAGCCTGAAGGCGGAAGATCTCTTCCGCCTTGCCACAGGCACAGATCAGCTGCCGGATACCGGCATTCCCGACACCTTTACCCATTGTGTGAGCGAGCTTGCACGGGATATGGCCCACGCCCTGGATATGGGCCAGCCACTGGAGCTGCCGGAGCCAGAAGACGGCGACCCGATGAATGCTCTGGAAAACTGGTGCGCGGGCTTTGTCGATACCTTCCTCGAGCACGAGGAGGCCTGGCTGCAAGCTGCGGATGAGGATGAAGTGGCGGACCTTATGGTGCCGATGCTGACACTGTCCGGCCTGTTTGAGGACGAGGACTTCCAGAAAGTCCGGAATGACGAGAAGCTGTCAGCCAAGATGGCAGAGGCCATCCCGGACTCTCTGACCGATCTCTACCTGTTGTTCCACGCACCGGACTGAAGTCTCAGGCTTCAATCGGTTGCCGGAAATGATGCCAGACGGGCTCCAGCCCCTCTGGCATTTTCATTATCCGCCCCAGCTCACACCACGGAGCCCCGGGAAAGTGAAAATCACTGCCCTGCGAGGCCCAGAGCTTTTCCCGCCGCGCCAGCTCGGCCACAAAACCCAGATCGCCACTGGACTGGCCTGATACTGACACCTCAATGCCCTGCCCTCCGGCACGGCCGAAATCCGAAGTCAGCGCCCTTAAACGGGTTGCGGTAAGACGGTATTTTCTGGGGTGGGCCAGCACAGCAATCCCGCCGGCCGACACAATCCATTGCACCACCTCCGACAACTCTGGCCAACACGCCTTCACATCTCCGGGTTTGCCTGTACCCAGATACCGTTTGAACGCATGCGCCACCTTGGGTACGACACCGTCTTCTACCAGTACCTCAGCAAAATGCGGACGCCCTGGCACCTCCCCTCCGGCCACTTTCGTCGCCCGCTCCAGAAGCTGGTTCACGTTCAGGCGGCTTAGCCTGTCGGCAATCATACGCGCCCGCTGCCATCGGTTCTCGTTCTGGCGCTCAAGTGCGGCGAGAAACGCGGGATCACGTTCGTCAAAATCGAGCCCGACCACATGAATGGCATGACTGCGCCAGACACAGGAAAGCTCCACGCCGTTAATCAGGGACAAACCGGAACCTGACGCCGCACTTCTCGCCACCTCGAGACCTGCGATGGTGTCATGATCGGTCAATGCCAGATGGCTAACCCCCTGCTCAACGGCTCTGGCTATCAGGGCCTCTGGAGACAGCGCGCCATCGGATGCCGTGCTATGGCAATGCAGATCAATGCACGTTCTGGAGTCTTGGGGTATAGTCACGAACAATCCTGAATAACGAAACGGGCACCAGTGTATCAGCCTTCAGGCAGTGCCCCTAACCTCAGCTGATCACAGATCGGAGAACCCATGTATTACGCCATCATCAGCGAAGACATCGCCAACAGCCTGCCCCTGCGCAAAGAAGCCCGGCCTGCCCACCTGGCCCGACTGGAACAGCTCAAGGCCGAAGGCCGGTTATTGGTAGCCGGCCCCCATCCGGCCATTGATTCGCCCGATCCTGGCGAAGCAGGCTTTAGTGGCAGCCTGGTCATCGCTGAGTTCGAATCGCTGGAGAAAGCTCAGGCCTGGGCCGATGCCGATCCCTATGTCGATGCCGGCGTGTATGAAAAGGTGATCGTCAAACCCTACAAGGTGGTGCTGCCCTGAACAAAGCGGCCGCCAGCATGAGCGGATTGTAACGCTGAGGTGCTTGAATAGCGGCCACCTTGTGACAGAATTGCGGGTTTAAATCATCAGAAATATCACTATCAGGGAACGTACTCCGTGACACCGCTCCGTCTCCTTTTCAGCCTTGTGCTTATTGTCAGCTCCGTTTCCGTTGCGCAGGCGCGCACCGTCTGGGTCGATGATCAGCTTTACCTGCCGGTGCGCTCGGGCGCTGGCAGCCAGTACCGGATCATCGAAAACGCGGTTCCCAGCGGCACGCCACTGGAAGTACTCGAAACCGGTGAGAGCTATACCCGGGTGCGCACCCCGAAAGGCACCGAAGGCTGGGTATCGAGCCAATACCTGAGCAATGAACCCATCGCCGCAGACCAGCTCCGGAGGGTCAGCCAGCAGCTGGACCAGGCTCGGGCTGAGCTGACCGAAACGCGACAGCAGCTGGCAACTGTTACTGAAGAGCGAAACGCTCTGCAGAATGCCGAGAATAACCTTTCCAATCGGGCGGAAGACCTGCAGACTGAACTGCAACGTATCAAGAATATTGCAGCGGACTCAATCAATCTTGAGCGTCGGAACCGGGAATTACGCGAAGAAAACCAGAAACTGCGGAACGATCTGGAAGTACTGACAGCAGAAAACGAGCGTCTTGAAGCGAGCAAGGAATCCGATTTCATGCTTCTGGGCGCGGGCCTTGTGTTTGGTGGCGTACTGCTGGCCCTGATCATTCCCATGCTCAAACCAACAAGAAAAACCGACAACTGGGCGTAAAGGTGATGAAAGATTACTCTGAGAAGCGCGACTTCCATCGCATGCAGGTGAACAGCACCATCGCAATTACCGGCAACGATGGTGAAACCCACACCGGCGTCTGCCGGGATCTCAGTGCCGCCGGCATGCAAGTGGCGGTGGAACGGCCGTTCAGGATTGGCGAAGAACTGAGAACCCGAATGGAATCTGCCGGGGATCAGTTTCCCCCCCTGGAGACGCTCTGTGAAGTGGTACGCTGCGAGCCGGATGGCGATGGCTATCTGCTCGGAATCAACATCATAGAAGTGACCCAATAAAAAGCGGCGGCCCGAGGGCCGCCGCTTTTGTCTGTGCCGAACACCCGTTGGTTAAACCAGCGGCTTCTCGGAGACGATGATGCCGTTGTTATCGGCATACACGTACTGCCCCGGCTTGAACGTCACACCGTGAAAAGTCACGGGGATATTCAGATCGCCGATACCGCGCTTTTCAGTCTTGCGCGGCACAGTACCCAGGGCCTGGACGCCCAGATTGGTCTGGCCAATCTCGTCCACATCCCGGATGCAGCCATAAATGATCAGGCCGGCCCAACCGTTTTCTGCGGCTTTTTCGGCCAGCATGTCACCCAGCAGTGCGTTGCGCTTGGAAGCACCACCGTCAACCACCATCACGCGGCCATTACCGGGCAGACCAACCTGCTCTTTAACCACCGAGTTGTCTTCAAAGCACTTCACGGTCACGATCTCACCGCCGAACTGGCGCACGCCACCGTAATTGTTGAAGCCAGGCTCGACCACCTGCACTTCCGGAAATTCGTCACACAGATCCGGAGTAATAATCTTGCTCACGTTGTCGCTCTCCTTTTCCCAAAGTGTTGGTGATCAGTCGATCTTCTCGTCGGCCAGGAAGAACCAGGTATCGAGTACCGAATCAGGGTTCAGAGACACGGTATCAATACCCTCATCCATCAGCCACTTGGCTAGATCCGGATGATCCGACGGGCCCTGACCACAGATGCCGATATACTTGCCAGTTTTCTTGCAGGCCTGGATAGCGTTGGACAACAGCGCCTTCACCGCATCGTTACGCTCATCGAACAGGTGGGCAATAATGCCGGAATCCCGGTCCAGACCGAGCGTCAGCTGAGTCAGATCGTTGGAACCAATGGAGAAGCCATCAAAGTGCTCCAGGAACTGCTCCGCCAGAATGGCATTGGCTGGCAGTTCACACATCATGATGACCCGCAAGCCGTTCTCGCCGCGCTTCAAGCCGTTTTCCGCCAGCAGGTTCACCACCTGCTCTGCTTCACCGACAGTCCGTACGAACGGCACCATCACTTCAACGTTGGTCAGTCCCATTTCATTGCGGACCTTCTTCAGAGCCCGGCACTCAAGCTCGAAACAGTCGCGGAAGGTATCGGAGATATACCGGGACGCACCGCGGAAGCCCAGCATCGGGTTCTCTTCGTCCGGCTCATACAGAGTGCCGCCAATCAGGTTGGCGTACTCATTGGATTTGAAGTCGGACAAACGCACAATCACCTTCTTGGGTGCGAACGCCGCTGCCAGAGTGGAAATACCCTCCACCAGCTTGTCCACGTAGAAATCCACCGGTGAGGCGTAGCCGGAAATGCGCTTTTCCACGGTCTGTTTGATGTCACGGGGCAGGCCGTCGAAGTTCAGCAGCGCTTTCGGGTGTACGCCGATCATCCGGTTAATGATGAACTCAAGGCGGGCCAGGCCCACACCCTCATTGGGCAGCGCCTGGAAGTCAAAGGCGCGGTCCGGGTTGCCCACGTTCATCATGATCTTGAACGGAATGTTGGGCATGGAATCTACGGTGTTCTCACGCAGCTCGAAGTCCAGGGCGCCCTCGTAGATCATACCGGTGTCACCTTCGGCACAGGAGACGGTCACATCCTGACCGTCCTTGAGCACCTCGGTGGCATCGCCACAGCCCACAACTGCCGGAATACCCAACTCCCGGGCAATAATGGCCGCGTGACAGGTACGGCCGCCACGGTCGGTAACAATGGCCGAAGCCCGCTTCATCACCGGCTCCCAGTCCGGGTCGGTCATATCGGTGACGAGCACGTCGCCGGCCTGTACCCGGTCCATTTCGTTAATGCTGGTGATGATCTTCACCGGGCCACTGCCGATCTTGTGGCCGATACTGCGACCTTCCACCAGTACTTTGCCGGTTTCCTTCAGCAGGTAACGCTCCATCACATTGGCAGCTGCACGACTCTTGACCGTTTCCGGCCGGGCCTGAACGATGTAGATCTTGCCATCATCACCATCTTTGGCCCATTCAATGTCCATCGGGCGCTGGTAATGCTTTTCAATGATCATGGCCTGCCTGGCCAGCTCTTCCACTTCCGCATCGGTAATGGAGAAACGGTTTCGGTCTTCCTGCTCCACCTTCACGGTTTCAACAAACTTACCTTCGCCAGGCTCGGAATGGTAAACCATCTTGATGGCCTTGCTGCCGAGGTTACGGCGCAGTACCGACGGACGGCCGGCTTCCAGGGTCGGCTTGTGCACGTAGAATTCGTCAGGGTTCACGGCACCCTGCACCACGGTTTCACCAAGGCCGTATGAGGACGTAATAAACACGACATCGCGGAAACCGGACTCGGTATCCAGGGTGAACATAACACCGCTGGAAGCGGTTTCACTGCGAACCATCTTCTGGATACCGGCAGACAACGCTACCAGTTTGTGATCAAAACCGTGGTGCACACGGTAGGAGATCGCCCGGTCGTTGAACAGGGAGGCAAACACCTCTTTCACCGAGGTACGAACCTGCTCCAGGCCCACCACGTTCAGGAAGGTTTCCTGCTGGCCGGCGAAAGAGGCATCGGGAAGGTCTTCGGCGGTGGCGGAGGAGCGCACCGCGACAGCCATCTGGTCGTTACCGGCCTGAAGCTTGGCATAAGCTTCTTTCAAGGCGTTATCCAGCACTTCCGGAAACGCGGTGTCGATTACCCACTGGCGAATCTGGGAGCCAACCCGCGCCAGTTCGTTAACGTCGTTGACATCCAGGGCATCCAGGGCTTCGTCAATGCGGTCCTTCAGGCCGTCGGTAGCCAGGAATTCGCGGTAAGCATGTGCAGTGGTAGCGAAACCGCCAGGGACGGTAACACCAGCATTGGCGAGATTACTGATCATTTCACCGAGGGAGGCGTTCTTGCCCCCAACCCGGTCTACGTCGGACATTCCCAGGTGGTCAAACCAGATAATGTAATCTTCCAAAGCGTGTCTCCCTTGAGTCTGTGTAGCGCGGAGTCTCGAATCTGGCGTGTATGATACTGTAAGCTGCGGAAATTACCTAGGGAGGCAACCAAAGACTCCCGGGAACAGTTCAAACCAGACCGGATACGACCATGAAAAGAACGGCGTTTTTTATCTCTGATGGCACAGGCCTTACGGCAGAAGCCCTCGGCCATGCCCTTTTGGCGCAGTTTGAGAAAATCGAATTTGAGCGGGTTACCGTGCCCTACATCGACGACGAGGAAAAGGCCCGGGATCTTGTCAGCCGTATCAACAAAGCGTCGGAAATCGATGGTGAGCGGCCGCTGGTATTCGACACCATCGTTAACGGCAGTATCCGGGAAATCATCAGCCGGGCCGACGGTTTTATGGTGGATATCTTTGGCACCTTCCTGAACCCCCTGGAGCAGGAACTTAACTCGTCTTCCTCCTACACCGTGGGCAAATCCCACTCCATCAATAACGCAGGCAGCTACGAGCGCCGAATCCACGCAGTCAACTTTGCCCTGGATAATGACGATGGCGCCCGCACCCGGCATTACGACGAGGCTGACCTGATTCTGATCGGAGCATCCCGCAGCGGTAAAACGCCCACCTGCCTGTACCTGGCTCTGCAGTACGGCATCAAGGCCGCCAACTATCCGATTACCGAAGAAGACCTGGACGACCAGAAGATGCCCGCAGCGCTCCGGCCCCACAAAGAAAAACTGTTTGGCCTGACCATTGAACCGGAACGCCTTGCCACCATTCGTAACGAGCGCCGGCCAAACTCCCGCTACTCGTCGCTGCAGCAATGCATGCACGAGATTGAAGAAATCGAGTTGATGTACAAGCGGGAGCGAATTCCCTATCTGAATACCACGGCGTATTCCGTTGAGGAAATCTCGACAAGAATCATGGTGACAACGGGCCTGAAGCGGCACCGCTGAGGCGGGAAACCGGGCAGAGAGCCAGTGGCCCTCTGCCGGTCTGATCAGAGTTCCTGAATATCCATGCCAAGCCCTTCCACAACCGCACGGTTGTCCGGGCTTGTCACCACGGCCACATTGGCCTTTTCAGGTGCAAGCCAGGTCTTGGCCACGCGCTGAAGCTCGTCCAGAGTGACACCAAGAACCCGCTCACGGAAACGGGCACGCTGCTCCGGGGTACGCCCGAACAGCTTGTTATGGTAAGCATGGCGAGCCGCTCCGGCTGGCGAGCGGGGCCGGTCGAGTTGGCCGATCACACCCAGAATGGCCTCTTCCAAAGCCTGGTGCTCATGCGTTTCCTCGTGCAACCAGTTCAGCGCTGCATCGAAGTCGTCGAGGGTTTCCGCAAGGCGGGGATCCCGATAGGAGAAGAACCGGAAAACACCATTCACGCTGTCCTGGCCAGCACCGCCACCGTAGGCTCCACCTTTTTCGCGAATGGCCCGATGCAGGTAACCATTCCGGAGGAATCCACCCAGCACCGTCAGCGCAGCCGCATCCGGGTGATCCACCGCAACCGTTGGGTAGGCTTTGGCGCAGAAGTTAACCTGGGTAGAAGTCAGCCAGGCCTCCCGGGTGTTATAGCTGACCGGCTCCATGGACCAGTCGCCCTCACCCTCTGCAGCCACACCGTTCCAGCAGGTGCCTAATTCATCCAGCATGGGCGCCAACTGCTCGTCCTCACCAATCAGCAGGAACTGCCGGGTCTGGCTGCGAATACGGTTGTGCAGCGCGGCCAGCTTGCCACAGAAATCGGCCAGGCCGGCTTCATCTTTAAGCTGCTGATCGAGTTCCTTCGTGCCGCGAATACCAGCCAGGCCACCCAGACGGTACGACAACCAGGCACCGGAGCTGACACCCTGTGCGGCGGCTCCCATGGCCAATGCATGGCCGCTGCCGGTCACCGCCTGCTCACGACGGGCCCGGATCTGGGCAATAATCTCGCGGATGCGCTCTTTTTCGTCAAAGCGAGCCCCTGTGTAGACATCCTTCAGCAGACGGGTCAACGCCTTGCTGTTGCGGCTCAGCGCCTTGCCACTGAAAATCAGATAGCCGGACATAGCCTGAACATCGTCAATCTGGCCCTTGGCGGTAAAGGAGGCCCCGATGCCGCCGGATTCCGCGGAAATACGATCCTGCATTTGCAGATAATCCAGCTCGCCACACCCCACTTCGGAAATCAGGGTGGTGTAATAGGGCAACAGCAACAGCTCGTCTTTGCTCAGAGCCGGCAGCGGTAGCACCACCTGTTGATACACCAGGCCATTGGTGCCTCGGGAATAAACGGTCGCGCCGGTTTCGGCATCGTATCGTCCTTCCGGCTCCGGCATTTGCAGCGGCACATCCTCCAGCCCCACTTTGGGCAGTATGGAATCGTCATCCTTGCGCATCTGGCGTTCTTCCAGAGCCTGGGCACGCTGCACGATATGGCTGATGTCATCGTCCGACAGCTCCGCCTTGCGCCGGGCAAGCGTTTCCTTGATGGCCTGCTGGCGACGGCCTTCCAGTTTTTCATCCGGGCGCAGGGTCAGGGTCACCCTGTGCGGGTTCTCCAGCAGCTTGCGCCGGATCAGCCCGGGCACATACTCCGGATCTTTGATCTTTTCCCTCAGCCTGGCCAGTACCGGCTCCAGATCCAGCAGTTCCACAGGGTCACCACCATGAACCATTGGGGCAATCGCGCTCATGATCAGCTGCAAACCATAGGGGAAGCTGTCGCCGGCGATCTCCCGCTGGTGCAGTTCCAGCTGATGCAGGATGGCCTCGAGGCGCTCCTGGCTGACACCTTCATCCACCACTTTCTGCAAGGTGGACTCCACCAGCTGCTCCAGCTCGGCACGGCGTTCCGGCTCACTACCTTCAATACCGCACACAAAGGTCATTTCCCGGTTGGAATCTTCCAGCCCGCACATGGGCGATGGCGCATGGCCCAGCTCTGTGGTTTCCAGCGCCCGCATCAACGGCGATGCGCTGTTTTCCAGCAGGACGGCAGACAATAACTGGCCTTCAAGATTTTCCTGAAGGTCGAAGCTGTGACCCAGCAACCACCCCATCACAATGTGGGTCTTGTTGTCGGTGCCCTCACCTTCATTTACCGCATAGCCCTGCTCTACCCGCATAGGGGCGAACATGCGCTTTTCATCCCGCACCGGCA
>JAJUKC010000127.1 GCA_029264995.1 Marinobacter sp.
AGGTATAGAAGCCCTTCGCCGCCGGCTGATTGCCATGTGCCGCGACGGGCAGCTGATTTGTAACCGCCGGGATGCGTTCCTGCCTATAGAAGAAGCAGACCTGGTAACCGGCCGGGTGGTCGGGCATCGGGACGGCTTCGGCTTCCTGGTTCCTGATGATGGTGGCTCCGACCTGTTTCTGACCGCCCGGCAGATGCGCCAGGTATTCCACGGTGACCGGGTAGCCGCCCGGGTGGATCAGGTGGATGATCGCGGGCGCCGGGAAGGCAAGATTGTGGAAGTGCTGGAGCATCGCACCTCCCAGATTGTCGGTCGCTTCTTTAAAGAAAGTGGCATCGCCTTTGTAGTGCCGGAGAACGCCCGGATCAATCACGAGATTCTGGTTCCTGATGAGCAGGCGGGTAAGGCAGTTCACGGCCAGTATGTGGTGGTGGAGATTCTTCGTCAGCCGACGATTCGAACCCAGCCCACCGGCCAGGTCATTGAAATTCTGGGCGAGCACATGGCGCCGGGAATGGAAATTGATGTTGCTATTCGTTCCTACGAAATCCCCCATAGCTGGCCGCCCGCCGTAGGTGAGCAGGCCGCCTCGATTCCCGCGGAAGTGGCAGAGAAAGACAAGGCAAACCGGGTGGATATCCGCAACATGCGCCTGGTGACCATCGACGACGAGAGCGCTCGTGACTTCGATGATGCCATTTACTGCGAGCCTCGTCCCCGTGGTGGCTATCGGTTGGTGGTGGCCATCGCTGATGTCTCCCATTATGTCCGCCCGGGGTCGCCACTGGATGAAGAGGCCATTCAGCGCGGTAACTCGGTGTATTTTCCGGACCACGTGGTGCCCATGCTGCCGGAGAAGCTCTCCAATGGCCTGTGTTCCCTGAACCCGGATGTCGACCGTCTGTGCATGGTGGCCGACATGACCATCAGTGCCGCCGGTAACATCAGCGGCTACACCTTCTATCAGGCCGTAATGCGCAGCCATGCCCGGCTGACCTACAACAAGGTCAGTGCCATGCTGGAGCATCCGGATACGGAGCAGGGCTACAAACTCAGCGCCCACTATGCGGATCTGCTGCCGCATCTGCACAACCTGTATGACCTCTACAAGTTGTTGCGAAAGGCTCGCACCGAGCGTGGGGCCATTGATTTCGAGACCACGGAAACCAAGATTGTTTTCGATGCCCAGCGCAAGATTGAGGAAATTGTTCCGGTGCACCGGAACGATGCCCACAAGATTGTGGAAGAGTGCATGCTGTGCGCGAACGTGGCGACGGCCCGCTTCCTCAAGAAGCACAAGATTCCGGCGCTTTACCGGGTGCACGACGGGCCTTCGGAAGAGCGTCTGAGCAATCTGCGCCTGTTCCTGGGTGAGTTGGGATTGCAGCTGGGCGGCGGCGACAAGCCATCATCGGCAGATTACCAGGCCTTGCTGGGTCAGGTGGCCGACCGCCCGGATGCCAACGTCATCCAGATGGTGATGCTGCGCTCCCTGAGTCAGGCGGTGTACAGTCCTGAAGAGGCCGGGCATTTTGGTCTTGGCTTTGCCAGTTATACCCACTTCACCTCGCCAATTCGCCGCTACCCGGACCTGATTGTGCACCGGGCCATCAAGTCCCGGATCCATAATCCCGAAGCGACCAAGGATCTGGTGTCTCCGAAAGTGCACGATCCCGAATTGGCCGAATATCCCTACGATTACGCCCGTATGGAGCAGCTGGGTGAGCATTGCTCCATGACCGAACGCCGGGCCGACGATGCCACACGGGATGTCATGGCCTGGCTCAAGTGCGAGTTCCTGCGCGATCACGTGGGCGAGGAGTACGATGGCATTATCGGCGCGGTGGTGCCGTTTGGCTTCTTTGTCGAGTTGTCCGATATCTACATTGAGGGCCTGGTGCACGTGTCCACGCTCAGTGGTGATTACTTCCATCACGATGCCGTCAAACATCGCCTGATTGGTGAGCGCACGGCTGTGAGCTTCCGCCTGGGTGATGAAGTGCGGGTCCGCGTGGTGCGTGTCGACCTGGAAGATCGCAAAATCGATCTTGAGCTGGTGAGTACGCCCAAGCGCCGGAAGGCAGACCGCGATGCGCTCGAAGTCTCCAAGCGTGAGCCGCGGGGCAAGGGTAAGGGGGATCGCTCCGGTAAAGGGCGAAAGTCCGGCAAGCCGGCCAGCGCCAAGGAAAAGTTGGCCGCAGAGGCGGCCCGGGAGGCCCGGTCCAAATCGACCAAAGGTAAAGCGTCAGGCTCGGGCCGTAAGCGCAAGAGTCGCAAATAACACGTTACGCAGGAATTGATTGTCAGTGTCTCAGGAATATGTATTCGGCTGGCACGCCGTGGATGCCGTGCTGAAAAGAGAGCCGGAGCGGTTGCAGCGGGTCTGGATTCAGACCGGTCGTCAGGACAAGCGGGTAAAGTCGGTTACCGATGCCCTCGATGGTCTGGGGGTGCCCTGGAAAGTGGTGCACCGGAAAGAGCTGGATGAACGGGTGTCTGGCGTCCACCAGGGCGTTGTCGCTGCCGTTGCGGAAAGCCGGGAGTGGACCGAAGATGATCTTCTGGCGCAGTTGGCAGCCAGTGACAAGCCGCCGTTCCTGCTGGTACTGGATGGTGTAACTGATCCCCATAACTTGGGTGCGTGTATGCGCACCGCCGATGCGGCAGGGGTGCAGGCCGTGATTGTGCCCAAGGACAAATCGGCCTCGCTGACGCCGGTTGCCCGAAAGGTCGCCTGCGGCGCAGCGGAAACTGTGCCGTTTGTCCGGGTGACCAACCTCGCCCGTTTCCTTCGGGAATTGAAGGAACAGGGCGTGTGGTTGATCGGCACGGCGGGTGAGGCGGATGCCAGCCTGTATCAGGCCGATTTCAAGGGGCCGGTTGCTCTGGTGATGGGCGCCGAAGGTAAAGGTATGCGTCGGCTGACCCGTGAACATTGCGACCTGCTGATCAACATTCCGATGCTCGGCCACGTCGACAGTCTGAATGTGTCGGTGGCGACCGGTGTCTGTCTTTACGAGGCGCTGCGCCAGCGCCTCGGTTAAACCTTGCACAAACAGGCCTGCGGGCCTAGAATACGTCACCCCTTTTTCAAGGGGTGGTTTTTTATTGCCTGTTTCATGGCAATAAGGAGCTTCGCTTTTGATCAAGCCTTTCTTGTAAAGCCTTATTGATAAAGCAAAAAAGAAACCGGCAGCAATTGCTGTCACCTCCTTGCTTTCACGCTCCGGCCACAACCACTGGTATGGCCAGCAGGAGAAGAAAGCTGTTTAAACCGTAGGGAGAACTCATGCGTCACTACGAAATCGTTTTCATGGTACATCCGGATCAGAGCGAGCAGGTGCCCGCGATGATCGAGCGTTATACCAGCCTCATCACTGAAGATGGCGGCAAGGTACATCGCCTGGAAGATTGGGGCCGTCGTCACCTGGCTTACCCGATCAACAAGATCCACAAGGCTCACTATGTACTGATGAACATCGAATGTTCACAGGCCGCGATGGACGAGCTGACTCACAACTTCCGGTTCAACGACGCCATCATCCGTGACCTGATTCTGCGTCGCGACGAGGCCGTTACCGACTTGTCTCCGATGAAAGCCGCTGAGTCCCGTGAGGACCGTCGTTCCGGCGGAGACGATCGTCCACGTCGTTCAGCTGACTCTGAAGAGCGTCAGAGCGCATCCCAGGACGAAGAAGAGTAATTAACCGGAGTTAGGAGTTACGTTATGGCTCGTTTTTTCAGACGTCGTAAGTTCTGCCGCTTCACGGCAGAAGGTGTTAAAGAGATCGATTACAAGGATCTGGACACCCTGAAAGGCTACATCACTGAAACCGGCAAAATCGTGCCCAGCCGCATCACCGGCACCAAAGCACGTTATCAGCGTCAGCTGGCTACCGCTATCAAGCGTGCCCGCTACCTGGCACTGCTGCCGTATACG
>JAJUKC010000104.1 GCA_029264995.1 Marinobacter sp.
CACCCCAGCTTCCACGTAGCGCTGGAGCGCAGCCTGACCGAACTGCTGCAGGGCCGCAGTTTCGAGGGCCTGAACGACCTGCCCGCCCCCACCTTCAACTCCATGGCGGTGACTGAGCCTAACAACTACGTTGAGCACTTTATCGACTCCAGCGGGGTGGTATCCTGGCGCTTCTTCAGTGCCAAATCCGACTACGATTTTGTGGAATGGGATTTCTCCGGCAGCAACGAAGAAGAAGCCGACACCCTGTTCGGCATCCTCGCGGACATGGGCAAGGAATGCTACATGGCAGTGTTCGAAGACCTCGGCGCGCCGGTCTGCCGAATCCTGGTGCCGGGCTATTCCGAGGTGTATCCGGTGGAAGACCTGGTGTGGGACAACACCAACATGGCCCTGGAATTCCGCGAAGACATCCTCAACCTGCACCGTTTGAGTGAAGACGAACTGGCCAATCTGGTACAGCGCCTGGAAGAGGCCGAGCTGGACGTGTACATGACCATCGTCACTCTCACCGGTATCGAGTTCGATGAAAACACCGTGTGGGGCCAGCTCACCATTCTGGAACTGAAACTGCTGATATACCTGGCGCTGGGTGAACTGGAAGAGGCCCGGGAACTGGTGGAGATGTTCCTGCAGTTCAACGACAACACCGTTGAGCGCGGCCTGTTCTACCAGGCCATGAACGCGGCCCTGGAAGCGACACTGAACGAAGAACTGGAGCTGGAAGACTATCTCTACAACTTCCGCCGGATGTTTGGTGACCCGGTGATGGATGCGGTGGTCGGGTCTATTGAGGGGTCGGTGCGCTTCTATGGTCTGGAAGAAACCGGCATGGACCTGCGCGGGCTGGACCGGCACCTGAAGATGATCGAGAGCTACAAGAAGCTGCACGCGGCCAGGGCCCGCAAAGCCGGCCTGTCAGCCTAACCTGGGGGCGGTCGCTCCCCGGTGTGCACCACCTGCTTGCCGATCACCCGGATAGCCTCCGGCCGGCAGGTTGCGCGAAACGGGGTCTTGCCGGCCACGTCGCCATCCACCGTTACCGTCTTGGCGCGGGTGGTTTCTACGTGGCACCACTTGCCCTTGATCTGGATGACGGTACTGGTTCGGCGCGGCGTCTTGCGATTCAGGCGTACCATCAGAAATGCAAGTAACAGCTGCGGCAATGGGCGTGGTTTAACGGCAATCACATCCAGCAAGCCGTCATTGGCGGAAGCCTCCGGTATTTCGTGGCCGCCGCCGAAATAGGCACCCGTGGCAACTGCAATGGATAGCCAGCGGCCATCCAGGGTGGAGCGATCCGTGCGAATACGTGCGTGAAATCCCCGCTGGGCGCCCAGCTGTCGAAACAACGTGGCAACGTAGCTGAACTGGCCGAGAAACTTCTTGGTGGGTGAGCTGGCCTGGCGCGAAGGTAGAGTACCCAGGCCAATGTGTGCAACATTCAGATAGATGCGTTCGTCAAACTCCGCCACATCAATCATCTCTGTACTGCCTTCCGCCACCAGACGGGCCACCTCTGCCGGGTCCGACGGAATACCCAGGTTGCGTGCAAAATCATTGGCGGTTCCCGATGGCAGAACCGCGAGAGTCGCGCCGGTACGCAGGCAAAGTCCGGCCACACCGTTGACAGTGCCATCCCCGCCCGCAGCCAACAGCAAGTCGTTGCCAGTGACCAGGCGCAGCCACTGTTCGGCTTCATCCAGCCTGCATTCGGTTACGTTCTCGATGCCCTGCTCGCGCAGATACGGCAACCAGAAATCCGCATTGCGGCCACCATCACCGGAACCGGGGCTATCCACCAGCCAATACGCCATACCATTCCCTCTGGAGAAAGAAACTGTCCCCTTCATTTGATAGCATGGCTGATCGATTTCTTCATGCAGGAAGCATTACCGTATGGCAACGCGCATCACTCTCCATTACTGCACCGGCTGCAACTGGATGCTGAGATCCGCCTGGATGGCGCAGGAACTGCTGACCACCTTTGACGGCATGATTGACGAGCTCACCTTGAAACCCGGGTCCGGCGGCATCTTTGAAGTCTGGGTAAACGATACCCGGATCTGGTCACGCAAGGAGCAAGGAGGGTTCCCCGACATCAAGCAACTGAAGCAGCTGGTGCGGGATCAGATTGCCCCGGAGCACTCACTGGGGCATTCCGACAAACCGGTGTAGTACATCTACGAGGGTGGCTACCCGCTCCCGCATCTTTTCGCTACCATACGCCACCCTCAAAACGCCCGCCCGCTGTGCCAGGCCCGCCTGCAGCTGCTGTTCGCCAGAGGTGATCCAGTTGATTTCTGCAGAGGCTTTCCCGTGTCCATCAATGCCTTATACACCGACTTGTCGGGCTACTACGACCTGATGTGTGCCGATATCGATTACCCGGCCCAGAGTCGCGGGGTTCAACGATTACATCAGCTATTTGGCAATGGCGGCAGGCGTCATCTGGATCTGGCCTGTGGTACCGGGCCGCACATCCGGCATTTTCTGAACTTTGGTTACCAGTGCGAAGGGCTGGATATTAATCAGCCCATGCTGGATGTGGCGCTTCAGCGTTGCCCGGAGGCAGTCTTCAGCGTTCGGGATATGTGCGACTTCCGGTTTGATGGCCCATTCGATCTGATCACCTGCTTCCTGTATTCCATTCATTACAGCGATGGTATCGAGAAGCTTCAGGGCTGTATCGCGAGCGCACACCAGGCGTTATCGGCCAACGGATTGTTCTGTTTTAATGCCGTAGACAAGACCCGCATCAACAACAATCTGTATGTCAGTCACTCCACCCGGCACGATGGCAGTGACTTTACCTTTCGGTCTGGCTGGCATTATGTGGGCGCTGGTGAACGGCAGTCGCTCCGGCTGAGCATTGATCGAACAACCCATGGCATCCGTGAATCCTGGCAGGATGAGCACCCCATGGTGGCACTGAGCTTCCGGGAGTTGTCGGCTTTGCTGGAACCCTGGTTTGAGGTGACGATCTTCGAGCACGACTACGAACGAATCGTGCCCTGGGATGGCGAATCCGGAAACGCAATCTTTGCCTGTGTAAAGCGTTGAGCGTTAACGGAGTTCGCTGAGAAGAATAGTGTTTGGTGCTTCATGCCGGAGTGGTCGTTCATCGGCGGGGCACCGTCCAGTGGCCGCACCATCAGTTCGATGTCCCGGTCCTCCGCGCCATCGAAATCCAGTCTTACCGGAATTTTCTCGCCCTCAACCAGGGGTTCGGGCAGCTTTTCCAGCATCAAATGATAGCTGTGAGGTTTTAGCTCTACGGTTTCTCCAGCGGGTATCACCAGGCCGCCGTCTACCGGCTGCATACGCATCACGCCCTCATGCATGGAGGTTTCGTGGATGGAAACATGGCCGGCTCTTGGCGTTTCTGCGCCCACCAGAGTGATAGCCTGTTCACTGTGGTTGGTGATGGTCATATAACCCACGCCCATCGGGGTGCCAGGCGGTGTTGGCCGGCTCCAGGGGTGGTCGATTTGTATTGGACGGCTCTGGTGGTGGTTACCGTCTCCGTGATCAGCGGCAAATGCGGCCGGGACGGCCAAGGCTGCGGCCAGGGCCAGGGCCAGGGCCAGGGCCAGGGCCAGAGCAATCATGGGTTGTTTCATTCGGCGTTCCTTGTTTTCTGACAAATATCATTAATGTAGCCGCCTGTGCAGGCCACTTCAAAGCCATCAGGAGCGACGAATGGTCGCAGGGGTATCGTCCTGTCTTGCGGTGTCAGTGAGCTTTTGGCGAATGTCTGCCATGGCCACTGGTCGGCTGAAATAGTAGCCCTGGAATCGCAGACAGCCCATGTTGATCAGAGCCTGGGCCTGAGCCTGCTCTTCTACACCCTCAGCAATCAGACTCATATTGTGGCTGCGGGCAATGGCGACGATGCTGCGTACCATATTGGCGGCTTTTTCATCCTCAACAATGCCGTCCACAAAGCTTTTGTCGATTTTAAGCTCATAGACACACACAGCATGTGAGTTCTAATGCATGCTCCTCATTATAGGAGGAATTACCATGCACGCATCCCCCCATTCTGCCTGCCATAACAAAAAGGCACACTGTTCAGGAACTTTCCCGCCAACCGCCTGACAATCTGTTCATCTGGCGTTCATGCCGGATAGGTTTTACTGGGGCTAGAATTATCATCAAAGCCAACGGCAACCCGCCGGGAAAGGAGCCAGACAATGAACGTAATGTCAGTGCTGAACCAGATCATGAACCAGGCCCAGGGCGGTCAGTCCCGCCAAGGCAGCCAGGGTGGAATGAACGTAAACCAGATGATGGGCAACCTTGGCAACCAGCTGTCCGGAGGTAAAAGCGGCAGTGGCATTGACGTAAAAAGTCTTCTGGGCGGCGGAGCACTGGGGCTCATGCTGGGCTCCAAGCGTGGCCGCAAAATGGGCGGCAAGGCACTGAAGTATGGCGCCCTGGCCGGTGTCGGCGTACTGGCATGGAAAGCCTATCAAAACTACCAGAGCAACAACCAAGGCCAGGTACAACCCGCCGCGGCGCAACAGGGCCAACCCCTTGAGCAGTTGCAGGGAGCCGACCAGGAGCGTCGTGGACTGGAAATTCTCCAGGCCATGATTATGGCCGCCCGCGCCGATGGCCATATCGATGCCAATGAAAGACAGCTACTGACTCAGGAAATTGAGCGGCTGGGCCCAGACGACGAACTCCAGGCCTGGATCCAGCAACAGTTCGATGCTCCACTGGATGCCAGTGCTTTGGCACGCAACGCCGATTCGCCCCAGGCCGCCCGAGAAATCTACGTGGTCAGCGCCGTGATGATCGACGAACAGAACCCGATGGAGCGTGCCTGGCTGGAACAGCTGGCCGGTGCCTTGAAGATAGAACCCAATCTGGCCAGGGAACTGGAACAACAAGTGCTGGCTGCCAGCTAATCAATCACAGCAGACGGCACCGGACTCCCCGGTGCCGAATCAGCCTCAAGCCTTCTTCACAAATTCTGACTTGAGTTTCATCGCCCCCACTCCGTCGATCTTGCAATCAATGTCGTGATCACCATCTACCAGGCGAATGCTCTTGACCTTGGTTCCCACCTTCACCACCAGACTGGAACCCTTCACCTTCAAATCCTTGATTACGGTGACGGTATCGCCGTCCTGCAGCTCATTGCCGTTGGCATCACGGACTACCTTGCCTGCTTCAGCCGCTGCCTGCTCGGCCTCCGTCCATTCATGGCCGCATTCCGGGCACACCAGCTGAACGCCATCTTCGTAGGTATATTCAGAATTACACTGCGGGCAAGGAGGCAACTGAGACATTATCATTTCCTGTTAATTGAATGAGCACAGGATTATACCACTATCGCCCCGGCACCACCCTCGCCTCAGCAATTCCATGTTCTGCCAGAAACGCTTTCCACGCCCGGGCCTGCTCACGTCCCTTGTCGTTCAGATTCCTCTGGGTACTGCAACCTCCGAGAACAAACCCAACTGGATCACCGGTGCCTGGAGCCAGGGCATGACGCAGCATCAAAACGGCTCGCCCCTCTCTAAGGGCAGTCCATGCGGAACTGTCAGACGCAGACAATGGTGACGCAGCCAAGGTTGTCGCTATCACCAGCAAAAAAGCCAGGATTTGCATGATTCATCTCCAGGTATCTCTTGCGCCTCAACAAGCGATTATTACCGCGGCCAGACGGCGTGTTCAGGGATGGCTTCCAAAAAATTTCGGAGGCATGGATGGCCGGAGAGAAGCGCTCAGGGATGAGCTCGTAGCGGTTTTTTGGAAGCCATCCCTGAACATGCCATGCACCATCGCCTCGACATCTCCCCAGCCAACCTCCAACGGCCTATTAGCCAATACGCGGAACCAAACTAACAGGCTCACCCCATGAAAGGTTAAACTGACCAACAGCCAAACCAACGAAGGAAAACCGAAATGCCAATCTGGGTCGACGCCGATGCCTGCCCCGTTCCCATCCGGGAAATTCTCTGCCGTGCCGCCACGCGCTGGCAAATCCAGACGACCTTCATCGCCAACCACGCCATCAGTCTGCCACCAAGCCCTCACATCAGCCGCCGACAAGTCCCCCATGGCTTCGACGTTGCAGACAACGAAATCATGGACCAGATGAGCAAAGGCGATCTGGTTATTACCCAGGACATTCCCCTGGCCGCCGAAGCCATCGAGAAAGGCGCAGACGTATTCAACCTCCGTGGGCAGGCCTTCACCAAAGAAAACATCCGCCAGCGCCTTGCCATGCGCAACTTCATGGAAGAAATGCGTAGCGCCGGCCAGGTAACCGGCGGGCCGGCCCCGTTCAGCCAGGGAGATCGAAAAGAGTTTGCCGACCAGCTGGATCGGTGGCTGCAAAGAAACGCACGCAAGTGAAAATGATTCTGCTTTAATAAATGAAAGAATCCGCTACCCTTGCCGCCTCTGACAACCAGACAGCAGAAGGAAGCGGAACATGACCACACGCGCCCAGCCTACCAGCAGCTTCGCGGCTCTCGGCCGCCTGCTTCGATATGCGCGTGGTTACCGGCGCCAGATCA
>JAJUKC010000036.1 GCA_029264995.1 Marinobacter sp.
GTCTGAGAAGGCCTCAACAAAGTCTTTACCGCGCTGGTAGTTGTTCTCATAGGGCAGATTCCAGACCCAGGGAGCACCACCAACAACGCCTTCCATAATGGTCGGGCCAACCTGTCTGACCATCCCCAGTGTCAGGTTGGGTACGACGATCTGCATTTTCTCGGTCAGACCCATTTCATAGGCCAGGTTCAGAGCCCGGACCATATCATCGCCGAACAACACCATCACGAGTACTTTGGCGTCGCTCTCCTGCGCCTGTTCCAGCGCTGAGCGGAAGTCGTTGATCAACGCCCGGGGGAAGGGGGTTTTTACGCCCTGGTGAACGTCGGTGTTTTCGGTATTGGAAAACTTGCGTACCGATTCTTCCACCGACCAACCCCAAGTGTAGTCCGAAGTAATGTAGAAGAACTTCTGGTCGGCGTGGTTGCGATTGAGGTACTGGCTCAGTGCCTTGGCCGTCATCCATGCGTTGTAGGGCTCCCGGAACATATAACGATGTCCCTCGGCGCCGGTGGTGGCATTGGAATAGGTGAGGGTGCCGAAGTAGATGCGGTTACGATCCCTGGCGGCCTTCCCTGAGGCAATAGCAACGGCACTGGAGACACCACCGAAAACCATCTGCGCGCCTTCCCGGTCAATCAGCTCGGCGGTATTTTTCGCGCCCTGGTCTGGTTCACCCCGGGTATTGCGAATCACCAGTTCGAGGGGCTGGCCCATAACGCCGCCGGCCTGGTTGATTTCATCCACCGCCAGATAGGCGCCAAGCCGTTGTTGAAGGCCCTGGTCCTTGTATCTTCCGGTCTGGGGGTAATTCAAACCTATCTTGAGGGTATCGGCGAGGACGGTCGTGCTGGATAATAGCAGGACAGTCGCAAAGATCAGCGCGTTCCTTGGACTCATTTACGTTGGCCTCCGTAAGGGCATCGCAGCTGGTATGGCTGCGCTGCAAACAGTTATTTTGATTGTTTATTAGGCAACTCAAGTGTCAGCGGATACTGCCCGGGCAACAATGGGACTAAAGTTGAAGTTCTGGTAACAATTTGTAGGGGCTTGATATAAATCAGTAAAGATAGGAGTTGGGCGGGCCGGGGCCGCCAGAGCTCAGGCGCTCTGGCAGACTTCAGGGTTGAACAGCTTGTAACGGTTCCGGCCATCCCGCTTGGCGCGATACATGGCAATGTCAGCACCGTTGATCAGTTCCTGTACGGTCGTGCCATCTTCGGGATACAGACTGATGCCAATGCTTGAACCCACGTTTATATGGTTGCCGTTAATCTGATAAGGCCGCTTGTTTACCTCGATTAACCGGTCGGCCACGGCAAACACATCTGACAGCTGTTCCATCTCCGGTAGCAGCACAATAAACTCGTCGCCTCCAAGCCGGGCGAGGGTGTCGTCTTCCCGCAGGCAATCTTTTACCCTGGCGGTGAACTGAAGCAGGTAGGGTTCCAGGCCCTGGTTGAGGGCCAGATCGGTCTGGGACAGGATCCCGACCGGTTCGCCACTGCCGTTGGTCACCAGAAAATGGCGTTTTCCGGTATCGCGCAAACGAACCGCGGCTTCACCGGCATCCAGTGTGTCGGGCAAGGACAGCACAGGTGAGCTCATCACTGTGCTCACCGGCTGCCGGAATTTCGCAGGATCTGCAAAGTCGATGGCAAGGGCGTCATGCTCGGTCCAGATACCAACAACCGTTCCGCCATCGGTAATCAAAATGGAACTGACCGAGGTTTCGGACATCCGGGCAGCCGCATCGGCGATGGTTGTGTCCGGCTCACACTGAAGCAGGACGCCCGTGTGCATAATGCGTGAAATCGGAAGCGGCTGCCCCATGGGCGCTCCTGTTATTCTTGGTCTGTCTGTTGCGCAGGAGTCAATAAAACTGAACCCTTGCTCATCTATGTTGAAGTCTATCAACCCCCGGCTTCCGATGCCTTAACTTTTACGTAGCTGCCAGGCGCGTCCTCAATCGCCTCAAGCTTGCCTTCACCGGGCTGACGGGGCGGGACTTGCTCTCCCTCGAACGCTGTCACCCACTCACGCCAGTGTGGCCACCACGAACCAGGATGGTGTTCGGCGCTATCAAACCAGTCATCCGCTGAGCCTGGCAATTGGTTATTGGTCCAGTACCCATATTTTTCCTTGTAAGGGGGATTAATGACCCCGGCAATATGGCCGGAACCGGACAGAACGAATCGCACATTGCCGCCGTACACGCTGGCTCCCCGATAAGTCGTCTTCCATTTAGCGATATGGTCCTGCCGGGCAGACAGGAAGAAGGAGGGCACGCTGATGGCGGAAAGATCAATGCCTTCGCCTGCAATCGTCAGGGCATCCGGCTGCACCAGCCGGTTATGCAGATACATTTCCCGCAGGTAGTAGCTGTGCATTCTGGCGGGTAGATTGGTGCCGTCGGTATTCCAGTAGAGCAGGTCGAAGGCTTTCGGTTTCAGGCCCTTGAGGTAGTTGTTGGTCCAGTAGGACCAGAACAGGTCGTTTTCCCGCAACAGATTGAAGGTGAAGGCCATGGCCCGGCCATCCAGGTAGCCTTTGCGTTCCATGGTGCGCTCGATGCCGCGGATCGAGTGATCGTTAATGAAGACGCCGATGCCGCCGGGGTCCGAAAAGTCGAGCAGGGTGGTCAGATAGGTGGTGCTGACGATCGGGTTACGTTGCTTTTTCGCCAACCAGGCCATCGTGGTTCCGAGCAGTGTGCCGCCAATGCAGTAGCCGATGGCATTCATCTGTTGCTCGCCGGTCGCTTCAGTGACTGCATCAATGGCAGCCAGCGGGCCTAACTCCATGTAGTCGTCCCAGCCCCTGTTTTTCTGGGCTGGCCCGGGATTCCGCCAGGAAATCACAAACACCGTCTGGCCCTGGTCTACCAGCCAGCGAATGAAGGAATTGCGTTCGGTGAGGTCGAGAATGTAGTACTTGTTGATCCAGGGAGGAACGATCAGAAGCGGGCGCTGGGCCACGGTGTCTGTTGTTGGCGAGTACTGGATCAATTGCATCAATTCATTCTGGTACACCACTTTGCCAGGTGTTGTTGCCAGGTTGCCGCCCACCTCAAAGGCTGAACGGTCGGTCATGGCGACGTTGAACAGGTTCGGGTTCTGCCGTAGATCGTCTACCAGGTTGCGGGCGCCGTCCACCAGGTTCATGCCCTTGCGTTCCCAGGTTATCCGCAGAACCTCGGGATTGGTCAGCGGGTAGTTGGATGGCGATAGCGCGCTCGTCAGCTGGCGGGCGTAGAACAGCATCTGGTCACGACCCGGGCCGGGCAGACCCTCCATGCCTTCAACCCAGTTCAGAAAGGCTCGGGAGTTGATCAGATAGGCCTGTTGGAGCACATCGAAGGACAGATGCTTGTGCCAGTCCTCCGCCATGAAGCGCCGGTCGTCTGGATCTGGCTCGGCAACCGGTTCCATCGGTTTGCCGGTGATTCTGGTCAGGGTATAGCGAGCCAGCCCCAGGTGTTTGCGGGCAAGATCAATTTCAGCACTGGCGAACCGTAGCGGGTGCAGCAGCAGATCCTCGGCCATGGTCCGGTAGGCGTCCGAGATTTCGCTCAGTGTGGAGAGTTTGGTGTCCTCCATGATGCCGGTGTCACCGAGCCACTTTTCCAGCTGTTGCTGGCCCTGGCGGACGTTGTCCTCAAAGGTTTTCACCAGATGGGTGGCGGTTTTGCTCACGAAATCCAGACCGAACATGGGGCTCTCCTGCCTCTGAATAAAAAACGGCCGGAATGAGTGCCATTCCGACCGGTTTTGGTGTTGCTTGTCAGGCTGCCGATTTGGAACCGCTGGCCTTGGCGGCTGGTGCTTTCTCTTTGGCTGGTTCGCTCGATCCCTGTTCGAAGACCTTCTGCACCTGATCACGGGTTTCGCTGAAGTAATCCTGCCAGGCTTTCCAGTCCTGGGTGAACTGGTCGCTCAGGGATTTGAGGGTCTCAGCCTGGTCGGTGGTCAGTTGCTTCAGCCCATCCAGATCACGAACCTCAGAGACCTTTCTGGCCTGGTCCATGGCAACATCGGCATAACGACGAAACGCATCCATCTGCATCTCGGCGGCTTTGCTGAACTGGGTGAAAAGGGTTTCGTTGAGGCGGTTGGCCTTGTTGATTATATCCTGATTCATTCGTTACAACTCCTTTGTAGTGATTGTCGGAACAGGTAGTTTAGCTCAGCTTCGATGACACGATTTTGACAGGCGTCAAACCGGCTTTCACCCTATCTCCTAGTCTATAGTTAATCTGATAACAGATAGATCCGGGAGACATCCGATGGCAAACCGAAAATCCGAGCTGGAAACCCTGAAAGCAGACCTTGAAGCCAGGCTGTCCCGCTACCAGGCGCATCAGCGCAGGGAAGCGGGGGCATTGGAAAAGGATTTCGAAGAGCAGGCGAGTCAGACCCAGAACGATGAGGTAGTGGATTCTCTGGAAGCGGAAACGCGGGCGGAACTCCAGCAGATTGATCACGCCCTTGAGCGGATTGATCAGGGAATCGGCGACGAGTGCGAGCAGTGCGGTAATGACATTGACCCCAGGCGGCTTCAGGTATTGCCATATACCACGGTTTGTGTAGATTGCGCGGCAGACTGACAACCTCCACACAAACTACAGGATGAACAATGGCTGAAGTGCAACGCAACGACGGATCCCGTTCCGGGCTGCCGAAGAGTCAGGTAATCGGCCTGATTCTGGGGGCGGCGTTCCTTCTGGTAACGCTGATATTGCCAGCGCCAGGCTCCATGGGGGCTGAGGCCTGGGCGGCGTTGGGGCTGATGCTGTTGATGGCGACCTGGTGGTCCACCGAGGCGATACCGATTCCGGCCACAGCCCTGTTGCCCATTGTTCTGGTGCCGGCGCTTGGTCTCGGCACCATAGGACAGGCCACGGCACCTTATGCCAATCCGATCATCTTCCTGTTTCTTGGTGGGTTTACCCTGGGCCTGGCGATGCAGCGATGGAATCTGCATCGGCGTATTGCCTTGCTGACGCTCAAAGCCATGGGCGATCAGCCCAGGCGACAGATTGCCGGCTTCATGCTGGCGACGGCATTTTTGAGTATGTGGGTAAGCAATACTGCAACCGCCATCATGATGTTACCCATTGGCCTGTCCGTGGTGGCGATGATGGACAGCACGAATCCGGAGGGTGTTCGGAAATATGCAACGGCGCTGTTGTTGGCCATCGCCTACTCCGCGAGCATAGGTGGTATTGCCACTCTGATCGGGACCCCGCCCAATGCGTTACTGGCGGCCTATCTGAGTGAGAATCAGGGTATCTCGGTGGGCTTTGCCCAGTGGATGGTGCTGGGTGTTCCGGTCACTCTGGTGATGTTGTTGCTGACCTGGTGGTGGCTGACCCGCCGGGATTTCGGCATTGGCCAGGCATCGGACAGCGACCAGATGATTCGGGATGAGCTCGCCAAGCTCGGGGTGATGAGCCGGGGAGAGCGCTTGGTGGCCGTGGTATTTGTCATCACGGCAACGGTATGGATTTTTCGCCCTCTGTTGTCTGCCAGTCTGATGCCCTGGTTGAGTGATACCGGAATCGCCATCGCGGCAGCGATCGCCATGTTCCTTATCCCGGTGGATACCCGTGAACGCACCTTTGTGCTGGATTGGGATTCCGCCAACAAGTTGCCCTGGGGAGTACTGTTGCTCTTCGGCGGCGGCCTGGCCATGGCGGGGGTGATCAGTAGCTCCGGCTTTGCGGAATGGATCGCCGGCAGCCTGGGCGTGGCTGGTGCATTGCCAACCATCGTCATGATGGTAATTGTGGCCGCCGTGATTATCTTCCTGACCGAAGTGACCAGTAATACCGCCACTGCTGCGGCGTTCCTGCCCTTGCTGGGAGCTCTGGCCATGGCGCAGGACGTGTCTCCGTTGCTCCTGACGGTTCCTGCCGCGATTGCGGCCAGTTGCGCTTTCATGATGCCGGTGGCTACGCCGCCCAATGCGATTGTTTTCTCCAGCGGTCACATGCAGATTTCAGGCATGATCAAAGCGGGCTTTGCGCTGAATCTGATGGGCATTGTGGTTGTCACTCTCATCACTTACGGGTTGCTGGGGCTGGTATTCACGCTCTGATGCTCCCCGTCACTTCATGGCTTTGCCTCCGGTCTTGAACCAGTTCTCATACCGGTTCCCGGAGGCCCCTTCTGCAGCGACAGATTTGAGGCACAGTTATCTTTAAGCCCGTCACGATTTCGGTATCGTACGGTAACAACATGTAACCCGATAAGTTGCGCGTCTAATAAAAACAGGGACTTTCCAAAATGCTGCTGGTGCTGGCCGGATCCATTCTCACGTTCACCATGGTGCAGGAAGCCACCGAGGTCGAGCCATTCGATCGTGGCACGATTGTTCTGGAGCAGAAGGTGGATGCCAGCCCTGTCGAGCTTCGATGGGATACCCGGGTCGAACCCCTGGTAGAGCAGAAATTCCGCAATATCGTTCGGCAGGCTTACGACTATAGTTGCGGCAGTGCGGCCCTGACCACAGTGCTCAATTTTTATGTTGGACGGTCTCTGACTGAACGGCAGGTGATGGAAGGCTTGCTGCACTACGGCGAGAGCGAGCGAGTCGTTGAACGCCGCGCTTTCTCGATGCTCGATATGAAAAGGCTGGTCACAGCGCTGGGCTATCCCTCTGGTGGTTTCAAAGCGGAAATAGAAGACCTGATGGAGCTGGACCATCCGGCGATCGTTCCCATTGATCACGCCGGTTTCAAGCACTTTGTGGTGTTGAGAACCATCCGGGACGGCCGTGTTTATCTGGCTGACCCGGCGGTTGGCAATATTTCCTTTACGGTGGCGCAGTTTCAGGAAAAGTGGGACGACAACGTACTGTTCATTGTCTTCCCGGGCAGTGACAAACCTCTGGATAATCTTGAGTTGAAAGAGGAAGACCTGCGCTTTGTAGATGACCAGACAATGACTCTGCTGGCCATGCAGCAGATTCCAGCGTTCCACGAGTCGACGGCGAGACGCATTCAGAATTTGTTGGAACGCCAGAAGAACAATCCGGACGGTAGCGTGGAAAATACCCGTAAACAACTCCATTACCGTCGTCATTAATTTTCCCGGTCGTTTTGGTCGGGCAGGAATAAAACAAATAAAAGTAGGGAGTCAGGATGAATCGTTGGTTTGTGCGAGGTTTTATCCTTGTTTCCGCGGCTGGTCTGCTTCCGGGCATGACTATGGCTCAGGAAGGGAATGTGGATCAGGCGCGGGAAGCGCTGGCGCGTCAGGAAGGGGATGAGGATTCTACCAAACAGCTTGAGGAGGTTTTCCAGGCTGCCGAGAAGAATTACTCACTGCAGAAGAAGGGCACCCACTCCCTGAACTATTCGTTCGATTATTCCTATACCGGGGATCAGCGACTGGATCTGGCCATCACTAATGGTTCGGTTCGTAACCTGGACGTTGTTCCATCGGCTACCCATAACTTCACCAACGCGTTTTCCTACGATTACGGGTTACTGGATAACCTGACCATCGGCACCCGTGTCCCACTGGTCGTGAAGTATGACACTCAGGATGAACTGAACGTTTACGACTTCGGCGATATCTCCTTCACCGGACGCTGGCAGCCTTTTGCCTATGTGCCCGGCAAGATGTCGACCACCTTCTTTGGCACCCTGAGCAGTAAAACCGGCGTCAGTCCCTACGAAATCGACATCAACGAGCAGTTGTCCACCGGCAGTGGCTATTACTCCGTGGGTGGTGGCCTGAGCATGTCGAAGGTGCTGGACCCTGTGGTGGTCTTCGGTTCTGTCAGCGCGACCTACAATCTGACTGTGGACGGCCTGGAACAGGTGCGCGGCGCCCGGTTGCTGGAAGAAGTCGATCCGGGGTTCGGTTTGTCCGGTTCTGTGGGTTTTGCTTATTCGCTCTCCTATGACATCTCACTCAGCGTGTCTGGCCAGCTCAGCTACAGCGACGAGACGGTGCTGACCTTCTCCAACGGTGACCAGGCCGTGGCCCAGGACCAGATGACTGGCTTCCTCAGTATGTCCCTGGGCACACGTCTCAGTGATATGACCATTGTAAATACCAGCCTCGGGATCGGTTTGACGGAGGACGCGCCGGACTTCTCCCTGGGTGTATCCCTGCCCATCAATTTCTCTGGCCTCAAAGAGTGATTGAAGTCGAGGACGTTTCAAGGGAAGGGGAAGGATTTCATGGGACAAGCTAGTCACAAGCGACATCTTCTGGCCGCCGCCATGGTCGCAGGCGTTTCCTGCGGGGCCCAGGCACAGATGACGCAGAACCTGACGATACATCCGAAGGCGCTGGCACTGGGTAACGCCGTTACAGCAGATCCCCCGGGGCTGATGGCCATTCACTACAACCCTGCGGGCCTGACCAAGCTCGACGGGCGCCAGCTTGAGGTGAACCTGCTCAGTATCTATCTGGATATTGATGCCGACTTCTATGCAGACGAAGACTACGAGATATTCGGAATCAGCGGGCTAGAAACAGACCCTTTAACCGGAAACCAGCGCGATCCGATTGCGAACAGCAGTAGTCATACCAATAATGTGGCGCTTTATGTGCCGGGTTACGGCATTCTTCGCATGCCCCCTGGCCCTGCCGTCGCGCCATCAGCCGGCATCAGTATCAAGCCGCCGGGTTCGAAGCTGACGTTCGCCAACGCTTTCTATCTACCGATGGCGGCAGGCTTCTACCGGGATAAAAACGACCCCGGTCGCTACCAGCCCCAGGCGGCCACACTCCAGAGGACCACTTACCTGTCTCCCACCATCGGGTATGAGATCAATGATGAATGGTCTGTGGGCGCGGGTATTCATCTCTCGCATTTTGGCTTCGCAGCCGACCAGTACATGCGGGCGCCAAACCTGCTGATGGGGGTGGCAGAAGTTCTGCAGGATGCGTTCAACTGTGAAAGTGGCGACGAACCCCTGCAGCCCTGGCTTGCGTTATGTGGTGGTAATGTCGGCCCCTGGGACGACATCGGGGCCATGAGTCTGAATCTGCAGGAAACCATTTCACCCACCTACGCCCTGGGGGTGATGTGGGAGCCGACAGACTGGTTCCGCTGGGGTGCCAGCTATACGTCTGAAGCCGACATGAACCTCAAGGGGCAGTTCGAGATTCAGTACACCGATGACTGGTCCGGTTTCTGGCAGAGTGTGAATGGCTCCATTCTGGGTGCCATCTCGTCGGCCATTCTGAGTCTGCCCTCAGGTGCTCCGCGGGAGGCGGGCAACGTCAGTATGGATCTTGTCTACCCGCAGCATTTTCAGACCGGCATCAGTGTGGATGTTCATCCCAAGCTGACCGTGAATGCGGATGTTGGCTGGACAGATTTTGCCCAGTGGGATGCCTTCAATTTCCAGTTCGATCGTAATCTGGAGTTCCTGAACGCGGCACGTATTCTGTCGCCGGACAACGCCACATCCGATACGTTGCGCCTGCCGTTGGGTTTCAAGAGTCAGTGGAACTGGGCTTTTGGTGTTGAGTTCCATGCCTCATCCCGGCTGGATCTCCGGGCCGGGGTGGAAATCCGGGATTCGGTTATTCCGGACGACCAGCGTTCGATTATGGCGCCATTCGGCGGTGCGAATCTGTACAGCATTGGCATGGGGTACAAGTGGGACAAAGATACGGAAATCGACATGAACCTGTCGTATCTGCAGTCGATTGAGACGATTCCTGCCGACACCAGCTGTAACGTAAACTGTGACAGCATCACCAACATCATCTATAACCCCTATGCCGACCTCACCATCAAGACTTCCCTGCGGGTGGTGATGGCAGGCTTGAGTTTCCGAACCAAATTCTGATCCTGGCAGGGCTGACAGGGGGGTGTGATGGGACTTGGCAGATACCGTGGGCTATCGGGTTGTGTGTTCGTGCTCGCGTTGCTGGCAGGTTGCCAGAGCAGCGGAAGCGGCGTTGCCGAGCGGGAAGGCTACTTTTCCTGGGTGGATGAGCAGGGCAGGGTACGTTATTCCCGGATTCCCGACGCCCAACGCGAAGGTGGTACCCAAAGTGCGCAGGGTGCCGAGTCCGTAGTGACCTCCGGCGAAACCTCCGGGGCTGGTGGTTATCGGCCGCCCTCTGGCAGCGACCGTGGCGCCGCAGCAAAGCTGGAAGAAAACCTCGAATACACCACGGAGAATTATCCGGATGGTGAGGAGCTGGCGAAGAAAGGGTTTATCCGACCTGGCCAGCGGCAACCCTATTTCACCTGGCGTGATGCCGACGGCATTGTCCGTGTCAGCTATTACACCCCGGATATGCGAACCGAAGAGCAGAAACGGGCGGATCAGGCGCCGGTCATCCTCAGCGATGCCAGCGTATACCTGCCTGTTACTGCAGACGACCATACGCCGGTTGAGGGCTATGATCCGGACGCCTTTGCCATACTGGGGATTGACGAAACGGATTCGTTTTTCCCGGTGTTCGCGGAAAGCTGTTGCCAGACCCTGCCAGCCCGGGATTTCCTGCAGTGGCAGGAAGGTCGTGAATTCGGTGTTCGTTTTGAAGAAGATACGCCCCGTCACCGTTTCAGCACTGGTGATTCGCCCTATCGGCTGATTGCCCTGCCATCCAGTACCTTCGTCCCCGGGTTTGTTATGCGGCTGCGCTCCTATGCCCACAATGGCGTGCTGGTGCCCAGCCTGGCGTTTCTCGACAAAGATTTTCAGCCCGTGCGGATTGTGACGGATCTGGTTATGAACTACGAACCGGAAAACTGGCGCCGTCGCGGGTATCTGGAAAGCTGGGTACCGGCGTTTCCCGGCCAGGGCGAGCGATGGCTGTTGGTATTCACCCGCCCGGAAGACCTCGCCGGCCAAACGGTGACTGAAGCGGGCGACACACCCAAAGCAATTCCACACATTGACACCGGAGAAATCGGCATCACAACATTTGAGGAATGATGCCGACCGTCAGTCTTCCGGAGCATCCAGATTCAGCCACTGCTGGGACAGCCAGTAGAAGCTACCGTTACCTGCCGGATGGGTACAGTTATAACGGAAGCGGCGGCTGTTGATGGCTTTGGGCGCCTGCACCTCGATGGCATCTCCAACCACTTCGAAATTGATGCGACCGAGACCGGACGCGAAACAGGTAAGCCGGGAGGGGCTGATGGCATCGGTGGGCGTGAAACGCAAGCGCGGTGGATTCTGGTCGAACACCCCGTCAGGCAGGTCGTTGGCCTGCACCGGAAAAGCCTTGCTCATGAGTTTGTCTTTCAGGCTGCCCAATTGGCCGTAGGCGTTGGCCATGGGAAAACGGGGCAAACGGGTTTTGCCTGAGTATTGTCCGATAGCTCCGGACTGTTGCCCGTATCCAAGCCAGCCTCTCTCGCTGAGCTTCTGTTCCAGGGCTAGATCGAATTCGCCGTAGGGATAAGCGAACAAAGGCTCCTCTACGCCAAGGCGGTTCTTCAGTTCTTGCTGAGCCTTGTCCAGGCTATTGGTAACGCGGTTTTCCCACTCGTTCTCGGCTTCACCTCGTCTGCGTGCCAGGTGAGCGTGATCCGTACTGTGATTGGCGATGGTCGTCAGCTCGTTGTCCGCCATCGCACGGAGTTGCTCCCAGGTCATGTAACCCTTCGCGCCCACTGCGTCGGTGTTGACGAAGACAGTGTAGGGAAGCCCGAGTTTATCCAATAACGGCGCGGCAAAGGTATGGACGGATTCATAGCCATCATCGAAGGTAATGGCGACTTCATTGGTGTCGGGGTGTTCGCCGGCCAGTGCCGCCTTGGTGCCGGCTTCCAATGGCACCACCTCAAGGTCAAGATCACGGATCATTTTCATCTGCGCTTCAAACAATGATCGGGAGGTGCTGGTTGCCGGAGGTGTGCTGTCATCCACGTGGTGATACTGCAAAACCACAAGGTCGGCCTGAGCCTGAGTTCCGGCCAGCAACAGGGCACTGATCAAGGGATACGCAACAAGTTTGTTCATTCGAATCATGGTCTTGTTTCCTGACACACGGGAGCTCGTAGGATGGTTTAGGCGTAATGGGCTTTCAGAATCGAGAAGGCCTGATTCAGTTGTTGGATTTCTCCGGTATCACCGCCCCGGTCCGGGTGCGCACGCATAACCAGTTTACGGAAGCGCTTCTTGACGGTAGCAAACTGCCCCGGTAACTCATCGAAACCCAAGGTCCTGGCCGCCTCGGCGGCTTCCGAGTGCTCGGGCCGGGACAGGGTGTTGCCGGCCCAGAAGTTGTCCATCATTTCCTGAATGGCGGCTTCGGAGAGAAAGTACTGCGACAGATCCAGATAGAACTCACGCAGGGCGTCGGTAGAATCCGGCAGTGCCGTTGATTCGGTGCGCGTCACCATTTGCCCGATACTGAGCCGAAGCGGAGAGATATTCAGGCTCTCGCCCTCCAGGGCAATCTGATCGCGCAGACGGTAGAGTACGTGGAACAGCAAGAAGTGCACCGGGTACAGCCGATCGGGCTCGTGAAAGTCGACTGTGCCAATCAGGCTCCAGCGCTCGCCCTGCAAGGCCCGAATCAGCTCCAGCTCGGATAGCCCGGCTGGGCCTGCGGCCCGCAGCTCGTGCTCCACTGCAACCAACAGGTGCTGGACCTGTTGCTGTAGCCAGCTGCGCTCTTCACCACGGGCTTCGGGTGAGTCATCGAGTATCTGGTTATCTGCGGAGATGGTCATGGCCATCATGGTATGCCAGTCAGCCTTCGCTTGAAAGCCTGGTCAGGGCCGGGAAGCCGCCCAGAAACAGCTGGGTGGAAAACTCAGCCGCTGTTCTGGCTTCGTCCTGGGCGTGTTCCGGATTCTGATGTGCCCGCCTGGCCACCAGCATGCTGGTGTCGTAGGCCACGCCAAAGAACGCGGCACAAAGATAGTCCGCATCGACCGCCGGCAGCAGGCCCCGGGTCATGGCGTTGCGGACGTCTTCCTCAAGGGACAGCATGGTCAGACCCAGAATATCTGAACCAAACAGGTTTCTCAGGGCGCGCTGATTCTGATGGGCCAGCTCATACACCACCGGATCTTTCGCGGTAGTACTGTAAAGCGCCAGGTAGGCTCGGTAGACAAATTCCCGGGTTGAGGATGCAGATTGCCGCTGCCGGCTCATATCGTTGTTGAGCGAGGTCAGGAAATCGCTGAGCAGGGCCGCGAAGATATCCTGTTTACTGGAAAAGTAGTTGTAAAAGGTGCCAGCGGCGAGACCGGTTCTGCGGACGATGTCCCGAATGGTGGCGTTGTCGTAACCGTGTTCCTGGAAACAGTCTCTGGCCGCCCTGAGAATGGCGTGACGATTTCGGATACGGTTGAGTGCGCGCTTGCCCGTGGCTTGTGGTGAAGTCAATTTCAACATATCCATGTTGCTATCCTGTCCCTGATGGTTTGTGGCGCGTATAATTGCCCGCTCACTTACCTTGTGAGCGTGAAAACGAATGCCCGAAGCAATGACTGCCAGCCCTGAAAAGACACCTGTTTCTGATTACGAACGTCGCCAGAAACTGGAGCTTAACAAATTGCAGAAACGTCTGCGCCGTGAAGTTGGGCAGGCGATTGCTGATTTCTCGATGATTGAAGCCGGCGATAAGGTGATGTGTTGTCTGTCCGGTGGCAAAGACTCCTACGCCATGCTGGACATTCTGCTGAACCTGCAGAAGAGCGCGCCGGTGCGTTTTGAGCTGATTGCCGTGAACCTGGACCAGAAACAACCGGGTTTCCCCGAGCATGTCCTGCCGGACTATCTTGAATCGATGGGTATCGAGTATCACATCATCGAGAAAGACACCTACAGTATTGTTAAGGAAAAAGTGCCTGAAGGGAAGACCACTTGCGGGCTGTGTTCACGCCTGAGGCGGGGCATTCTCTACAATTTCGCAGAGGAGCATGGTGTGACCAAGATTGCCCTGGGCCATCACCGGGATGATTTGCTGGAAACCCTGTTTCTCAATATGTTCTATGGCGGCAAACTCAAATCCATGCCACCGGTGCTCCACAGCGACGATGGCCGCAACACGGTTATTCGTCCTTTGGCCTATGCCCGGGAGAAGGATATTGCCCGCTACGCGTCACTTCGGGAATTTCCGATCATTCCCTGTAATCTCTGCGGCTCCCAGGAAAACCTTCAGCGACAGGTCATCAAGGAAATGTTCCAGACCTGGGACAAGCAGCATCCTGGCCGTCTGGAAACCATGTTCCGGGCCCTTTGCAATGTAGAGCCGTCGCACCTGGCCGATCCGGAATTATATGACTTCAGGGAAGGGCGGCGTCTTGGCGGCAAACGTCAGGCCGTTCAAACGGCCGAACCCCAGCAGGATTTTGGCAGGCTGGACGTGCTGAATCTCTGATCGTCAGTGATTCAGCAGGGCCTGGAAAGGCAGCGTCCAGAGGCCGAACAGGATTAACAGCAGGCCGCTGAGCTTGCGGAAGCTCTGGTTGCTTTTCAGGCCTCGTATCCAGTTGGCGGCGAAGCCCGTCGCCAACATCGACGGCAGGGTACCCAGGCCGAAGAACATCATCGTGAGCGCGGCACTGCTGACGGTCGGTTGAAGCGCCGCCCATCCCAGTGTGCTGTAAACAAGGCCGCAGGGCAGCCATCCCCACAAGGCGCCGAGGGCGAGGGCCTGGCCGCCATTGTGGACCGGCAGGAATTTGCGGGTAAGCGGTGACAGGAAGCGCCATGCCGGCGCCCCGACCCGTTCAACGTAGCGAATACCCTGCCACCATTGCCCCATGGACAGCCCCATCATAATCAGCAGCAATCCGGCCAGGGTCATCAAAACCAATCCTGCGCCTCGCCATTGATTGGCGGCACTGGTGCTCAGCAGGGCAATCAGGGTTGCGATCAGTGCGTAGCTGGCAATCCTGCCAAAATTGAATGTCAGCAATAACAGGGTTTGCCGAAAACGGAAGCCCTGGCCGACGGGCAACGCCATGGACAGCGATGCACTGATGCCACCACACATGCCCAGACAATGGGTGCTGCCGAGCAGCCCTATCAGGAAGGCACTGGGGTAGCTCAGGTAGAGTTCAGGCTGCATCCGCTATCCTGTCAGCCCTTATCGGTATCAGTGTCGGTTTGCTCCGATTGGTCTTTCTGACCGTCAGGTTTCGACTCGGTTCGGCGAGCTTCTTTGGGAATCATATCTTTATCATCGTCGTAAAGAATGCGATGAGCGGGGCCGTCCATGTCATCGTACTGGCCGTTTTTCACGGCCCAGGAAAACAGAAGGACGCCCAGCGCCACCAGGATGAGCATAAGCGGAACCAGTATCATGACAATCTGCACGATAACCTCCTGTTCATAAGTGTATTACCCAAAGTATCAGGCTGTTTCGGGTGCGCCAAGGGTTGCCTCCGGAGACGGGTTGCTCCTGTTGGCCCAGCTCAGTCGCAAGGCGTTAAGCACCACGATCAGTGAACTCAGGGACATGCCGATGGCAGCAAGCCAGGGCGGAACCAGGCCGGCTGCGGCCAGGGGCAGGGCGCAGACATTGTAGCCAAACGCCCAGATCATATTCTGGCGGATGATTTTCCGGGTTTGTTTGCTGGTTTCAATCGCCGCGACCAGGGAGTTCAGTTGGCCGTTCAGCAGTACCGCGTCGGCTTTCAGTTGAGTCAGGTCTGCCGCTGTACCCATAGCCACTGAAATACCGGCTCCGGCCATGGAGGGCAGGTCATTCAGTCCGTCACCCACCATCATCACCCGGTGCCCGTCCGCGCGAAGCTGTTCCAGTACTTCCAGTTTCTGTTCCGGAGAGGCTTCACCAATGGCGCGGTCAATGCCGAGAGCCTGAGCCACTTGCTGAACGTGGCCAGAGCGATCGCCACTGAGCAGTATGGTCTCAATGCCGGATTTCCGCAGCGCCTGCAAGGCCTGTGGGGCGTCGTCGCGGATCTTGTCATCCAACCGGAAGCGCGCCAGCCATTCCTCATCTGTTGCCAGCCAGATTTCCATGCCGCGGGCATCTTCGCCCTCTGGCGCAATTGCCGACGTGTGCTCGGCGACAAAGGCTTTGTGCCCGATGTAGACCGCCCGGCCATGGTAGTCCCCGGACAAGCCACCGCCGAGGTGATTACTCACCCGGCTGACGGTTACCGAAGGCTGCTCGTGGAATACCCTGGCAATCGGATGTTCTGAATGCTTCTCCAGCCCTGCGGCGATCCGGATGCAGGTGTCCTGATCCAGACTGCCGAACACCGATTGATCGGTCAGGCTGAGTTCGCCCCGGGTCAGCGTCCCGGTTTTATCAAACACCACCGTGTCGATAGTGTTCATGGATTCCAGAGTGTGACCACGGGTGGGCAGGAAGCCGAGCCTTCTTAAACGCACCGTGGCAGATGTAATCGCCGTTGGCGTGGCCAGGGACAGGGCACAAGGGCAGGTAACCACCAGTACGGAAAGCGTGATATCAAAGGCATTGTCGGCGCCGGCCAGCCACCAGCCTGCCCAGACCACTGGTGCCAGTATCAGTACCCGGCCGACGAACTTGCCCGCAATGCGATCGGCCATTCGGGCCACCGGCGGCTTTTCGGACTGCACGCGATCCAGAACTCGCAGGATACCGGACAGCCGGGTCTGGGCGCCGGCATGGGTCACGCGTATGTCGAGCGGGTTTTCCCCGTTTACGCTGCCGGCATGCACGGTGTCGCCTGGTTTCCGGGTTTCCGGCAGATATTCGCCAGTGAGGGCGGCTTCGTTCAGGGTGGACTCTCCCGAGACGATTTCGCCATCCACAGGCAGTGTTTCCCCTGGCCGAACCCGGATCACATCACCCGGTTGTACCTGGTGAATGGCGATGATCTCTGCCTCACCGTTCAGGACCCGTGCGGCAACAGAGGGCTGGAAGCCGGCAAGGGCATTGCCGCTCAGCCCGGCGCGATAGCGGGCCTGAACTTCAATGTATCGGCCCAGCAGCAGGAAAAAGGTAAACATGCACACGGATTCAAAATACACTTCCTCGCCGCCGACCACGGTTACCCAGGCGCTTGCGCCGTAGGCAAGCCCGATGGCGATGGCCACCGGTACGTCCATGGTCAGATGGCGGGAGAGCAGGTCCCGGCGGGCATTGGTAAAGAATGGGCGGGCACTGTAGAACACCACCGGTGTGGCAACCAGCAGGCTGAACCAACGGAAGAAATCCACGAAATCCGTGGAAAGATCGCTGATTAGCTCAAAATACAGGGGGAATGCCAGCATCATGCTCTGGAAGGAACCGATGCCAGCCACCGCCAGACGAATCAGCATTGACCGATGTTCCGCCTTGAGCGCCTGTTCTGCTTCGTCGGCCTGGTAGGGGCGGGCGGTGTAGCCCAGTTCATGGATGGCAATCAGCAGGTCGCTGAGACGTGCCTTGTCCGATGCCCAGACCAGGCGAGCCCGTTGTGTGGTGTGGTTTACGGTAAAGCTTTGCACTCCAGGCTGCTGCTTCATGTGATTCTCAAGCAGCCAGATGCAGGCGGCGCAGGTAATGCCGCCGATCAGTAACTGTGCCTCCTGGCCAGCCTTGACCGGTGCCACAAAGGCTTGTTGAACCAGGGGGTGATCCAGCTCCCGGATACGATCGAGTTCTGACCGGGTCAGTTCTCTTGGTGTAACAGCGGGTTCGGTGCGAAACTCATAGAAACCGGTCAGACCCTCCTGGTGGATGGTCTGACACACAGCCTTGCAACCCTGGCAACAAAAATGCCTTTGCTGTCCCTGCAGTTCCAGGGTAATCGGGGGTTCGCCATCCGCTGGTTCTCCGCAATGGAAGCAGTTCAGGGTGGTCACCCTTGGGCGTCGCCTTCTGCGTTAATGCGAATGGGGGTAGAGGAAGGAAGCCTTACCTCACCCTTTACCCGCCAGTCGTTATCTGGCCCCTGGAGGTCGTAGTACCAGCGACCACTGACATCCTCAAGGAGCTGGCCCCGGTACTGACCGGGAGCGACCTGGGTAAACTGGACGGTTTTATCCTGACCAGACAATGTCGGGTGATACAGGTTGAACACCAGATACGGGTAGTCGGCGGCACCATTCACGGTGCTCAGATCCAGTGTTGCAGAACGACCATTCAGGCTCAGTGAGCCTTTCATCTGGAGATCTGCCGCCTTTTCATCCCGGGCTATGGACATGTTGATGCCTCGACCCTGTTTGGAATAGTCGTCGGTCACCAGCGAGTTATCCATGCTGGAGGAGACCACTAGGGTGATGACCCCCCACATGATCGATGCCAGCGGGAATATGGTCAGAAACCAGAACCACGGCTGGCGGTACCAGGGGGCATGTGTTGCGTTATCAGTCATTACGGTCTTGTCTCGGTTTATGGTTTCAGAGCCGCTTGATGGACCCTCTTGTCATCGGGGCCTTGGACCAACAAATCGGCTTTCCGTTTCAAGTTTGATTAAAGAATCTGGTTGGGATTCTGCATAGAAACGAATATCGTTATTGGTGTCCACCAGCACTTCCGGTGGCACGTCAACAACCGTGGGCAAGGAGAGATTCTCGCCGCTGCTCACCGTCACCGTGGTGTCTGTCAGAATGCGCATACCTTCAAGACCGTCCACAGTCAGGCTGAAGGTTTGTGGTACTTCTGACATGTTCTGGATCTTCACGGTATACGAGTTTTCCACCCGCCCTTCGCCGTTGAAACTGAACAGTGCACCACGGTCCCGCAGCACATCCATCTTGGCCGGAACCCGGGTGGCAATGGTGAAGATCACCGCGCTGATCATCAGTACGAGCACTGCGCCATAACCAAAGGTACGCGGCCGCAGCAGTTTGGAGGTTTTACCCTCCAGTTCGTTCTCAGTGGTGTAGCGAATCAGCCCCTTGGGATAGTTCATCTTCTCCATAACTTCATCGCAGGCGTCGATACACAGGGCGCAGCCGATACACTCGTACTGGAGGCCATCACGGATATCAATCCCTGTGGGGCAGACCTGAACACACTGGCCGCAATCAATACAGTCGCCCAGGCCAACTTCGGCAGGTTCGACGCCTTTTTTGCGGCTGCCACGTGGCTCGCCCCGATTGGGGTCGTAGGAAACAACGCGGGTGTTGGGATCGAACATCACGGACTGGAACCGGGCATACGGGCACATATACAGGCAAACCTGCTCCCGCATCCAGCCGGCGTTCAGATAGGTGGCGACGGTAAAAAATGCCACCCAGAAGTAGGCCCAGCCGTTTGCCTCTAGGGTAAACAGATCAACGATCAGTTCACGAATAGGATAGAAGTAGCCAACAAAAGTGAGGCCGGTAGCCAACGCCACAAGCAGCCAGAGCGCATGTTTTATCGATTTTTTGGTGATTTTCTCAGCGGAGTTCGGGGCTTTGTCCAGTTTCATCCGCTTGTTGCGGCTGCCCTCTACCTTCTCCTCTATCCACATGAAAATAAAGGTCCAGACGGTTTGAGGGCAGGTGTAGCCACACCAGACCCGGCCAAACAGGGTGGTTATAAAAAACAGACCAAAGGCTGAAATGATCAGCATGCCGGATAACAGGAAGAAATCTTTGGGGAAGAAGGTAATGCCGTAAAGATGGAATTCCCGGGCAGGCAGGTCGAAGTGAATCAGGGGTTGCCCGTCCAGAGTCAGCCAAACGAACAGAAAGTACATGCCCATGAGCAGGGTCAGACTGACATTCCGGATTCGCTGGAAAAAGCCTTTGACTTCCTTGACGTAGATTTTCTGTCGACTGGCGTACAGGTCGACGGTTTCTGGCTTTTTCTTGTTATTGGAGGAATCGCCGTTCGGGTCAACCTGTTTGACCGGAATCTCGTTGCTCATGGGTACCTCCCGGTGAGTGGTAAAGCTGGGGGCGGGCCTCGGAGGATCAGTTGATCTTCTCAAGCCTGTACCCGCAGGAGCAGATACAGGGTTGAGAAGACCGGGCCAGGGCGAGCCTGGCCGGGTCGGATTCAGTTAGACAGGCTGTAAACGTACGCTGCCAGAATCTGAATCTGATCGTCGGTCAAACGACCCTGTTGTGCAGGCATCTGGTTCTGCCGGCCGTTCATTACGGTTTCTTTGATCCACTCATAGGTGGAACCGTAGAGCCAGACATTGTCGGTCAGGTTGGGCGCACCCATGGCTTCCATGCCTTTGCCTTCGGGGCCGTGACAGGCAACGCAGGCCTGCGCGAACACCTGGGCGCCAGCTTTGGCAGCCTCGGCATCTTCTTCGCGACCGCTGAAGCTCAGCACGTAGTTAACTACCTGGTCGACCTGCTCGTTGGTCATGTTCGGCATAACGCCTTTTGCCGGCATGTTGCCGTTACGGCCCTGAGCGATGCTGTGCAGGATCTGGTCCGGTTGACCGCCCCACAGCCAGTCGTCGTCGGTCAGGTTGGGGAAGCCGACCTGGCCACGAGCGGCAGTGCCATGACAGACCGAACAGTTGTTGGCAAACAGGCGCTGGCCAATCTTCATGGCGTCGTCGTTCTGCGCCAGCTCAGGAATGGCAGTGTCGCCGAACTGGGCATAGATTTCGCCGTATTTTTCCTCAGCAGCTGCCACTTCCGCTTCCCACTGGTTGGTGGAAGTCCAGCCCAGCAGGCCTTTGAAGTTGCCCAGGCCCGGGTACAGAGCCAGGTAACCAAGGGCGAAGATGCAGGTTGCCACGAACAGGTAGAACCACCATTTCGGCAGAGGGTTGTCGTATTCCTCAATGCCATCAAAGGAATGGCCCATTGTCCGGTCGGTTTCGGTATCGGTTGTCTGGCTCTTGCGGGTGGCCCAGAGGAGCCACCAGCAGCCGAAAACGGTACCGAGCACGATCACACTGACCCAGATGCTCCAGAAGGTACTCATTGTTTCTTCTCCGTTTTTTCCTGTTCGAGAGTACGCTTTTCGACTTCGTCGTCATCGAAGGGGAGGTGTGCTGCCTCGTCGTTGGCCTTCTTGCGGTGGGCGCTGTACGCCCACCAGACGATCCCGAAGAACGCTGCCATTACCAGCAGCGTGTGAATGCCGCGTAACTCATTAATATCCATGGGATCACCGCTTCTCTGAAATCACAGTACCCAGCTGCTGCAGGTATGCGACCAGCGCTTCGATTTCAAATTTGCCTTCGATCTCACTCGCTGCGTTGGCAATCTGCTCGTCGCTGTATGGCACGCCAAGCGTCTGCAGCGTCTTCATCCGGGACTCAATGGAACCGTGATCAACACGATTCTCGAACAGCCACGGGAAGGCAGGCATGTTGGATTCGGGTACCACGCTGCGCGGATCGTACAGATGCTGGCGCTGCCAGGCATCCGAGTAACGACCGCCTACACGAGCCAGATCCGGCCCGGTACGCTTGGAACCCCACAGGAACGGACGGTCATAAACGAACTCGCCCGCAACGGAGTAGTGGCCATAACGCTCAGTCTCAGCCCGGAACGGACGGATCTGCTGGGTATGGCACACGTGGCAGCCCTCACGGATGTAAATGTCCCGGCCTTCCAGTTCCAGAGCGGACAGAGGCTCCAGACCTTCGACCGGCTCGTTCACCTCTTTGTGGAAGAACAGGGGCACCACTTCCGCAAGGAAACCGCCACTGATGGTCAGCACGATCAGCACGATCATCAGACCAAGGTTCTTTTCGACTATTTCGTGTCTCATCTGGTCTCTCTCCCTTACGCCGCCTGAACCGCAGCATTATCTTCTGCAACGGCGTCTTTCTGGCGTACGGTCATGTACACGTTGTAGGCCATGATCAGCATGCCGGTCAGGAAGATCGCGCCACCGATGAAGCGTACAAAGTAGCCCGGGTAGGAGGCTTCAAGCGCTTCTACGAAGCTGTAGGTCAGGGTGCCGTCTTCGTTCACTGCACGCCACATCAGACCTTGCATGATGCCATTCACCCACATGGCGGCGATGTAAAGCACGGTGCCTACGGTAGCCAGCCAGAAGTGAGCGTTGATCAGGGCAGTGCTGTACATGGCCTGGATGCCCCACAGTTTCGGAATCAGGTGGTAAACCGCGCCGATACTGATCATGGCAACCCAGCCCAGGGCGCCGGAGTGCACGTGGCCGATGGTCCAGTCAGTGTTGTGGGACAAAGCGTTGACGGTCTTGATAGACATCATCGGGCCTTCGAAGGTAGACATACCGTAGAAGGACAGA
>JAJUKC010000094.1 GCA_029264995.1 Marinobacter sp.
GGGCGTGCAGTCCAAGGAGTGGGGTGGAGACGGCTATAACCGACTGGTCTTCGACGACAGTGACGACCAGTTGCGGCTGCAACTGGCCAGCAGTCATGGCGACAGCCAGCTCAACCTCGGTCACCTGATCCACCAGGCCGGTAATTACCGCGGCAGCTTCCGGGGTGAAGGGCTGGAATTGAGAACCGATGACTGGGGTGCGGTCCGGGCCGAGCGGGGATTGTGGCTCAGCGCCTGGGAGCGGGAGGATGCCGATACGCCCGCCGGCGACGTGGAAGAAGCCGCCGTTTTGCTGGATCACCTGCGGCAACTCGGACAAACCCTGTCCCAGGCCTGCGCCCGCCACGGCACCGCGGTGCTGGCCGCCGCCGAAGGCTCCGACCGTTCCGGCGCCTCCTGGCTGATCGATCAGGAAGCGCCTCTGAACGCCCTTTATACCAGCGCCTCAACCCGGGTTACCGGCGCCGATTGCGGCGCGGCTCTGGGAGAAGCTCCCCAGCACAACACCAGCGGCGGCAATGACCGGGTGCCCCACAGTAGCCATGCCTTGTTGGGACTAACGGCCCCCGCTGGCATCGGGGTGCTGGCGGGCCAGAGCCTGACCTGGAGCAGCGCCGAAACCCTCGCCCTGGCCAGCGGGCAGGACAGCAATCTGGCGGTGGGTGGCGATTTGCGTCTGCACAGCGGCCAGTCCCTGGGGCTGCTCGCCGCCGCCGAGGGTGTTGATGGCGATGCGCTGACCCTGGTCAGTGCGGAAGGCGAAGTGCGCTTCGAAGCCCAGCATGAACGCCTGCGCGTGCAAAGCCGTGATGACCTCAACATCACCAGCGCCAACGGCCCGCTGGAACTGGCCGCCGGGCAGTCCCTGCACCTGGCCACCAGCGCCGGTGCCCGGCTGACCCTGGAAGGCGGCGACCTGATCGTCAGTTGCCCCGGCGAAATCAAGGTGGAAGCCGGCAAGAAGTCATTTCTGGGGGGCACTCAATTGAGCCGGGAAATGAACAGCTGGCCTTCGTCGAGCCTGTCGCCCAGCCAATATAACGAGGCATTCAAAGTACATTTTCCGGATGGTCAACCGGCCACTAATCAACGTTATCGGCTGACCCGCAAGGACGGAGCGATAATCGAAGGCGTGACCAACAGCAATGGCGAGATCGATTTGCAGCAGGGGTTGGGCGCGGAAGCCGCTTCGTTGACCTTGTTGGGGCCGGCGGATCAGGGAGGGGCTTCCTGATGAGTGATACTTCCACCGCCCGCCGGGCCCCGGTTCGGATCGATCCGGTGTCCGGTTATCCCGCGATTCAATGGAATCTGACGCCTCCAGACCAAAGCGACAAAGTGCAAGTGTGTCTGCCGGAGCCGCAGCAAGCGTTGACGTTGTACCCCATGCGCTATGGGCTCACTCGGAACCCGTTCCCGGCCGACGATTTCCCGGACATGGACCTGTCTGGCTATGACGGGTTGGGCGAAGGCTGGCACTTCGGCTTGCGGCCCCTGCGCCCTTACACCTATGTGTACCTGCTGGCGCAAGTGGAAGGGGAGTGGCGTATCCGGGTCTGGCAAGTGACCGAGGACGGTTACTTCGGCCCGCTCAGCGAACCGGAAACCGATGAGCAGAATGCGCCGCCCTGGCGGGATATTCCCACGCTTCCCAGGGTGACTGCGGCGCTGCCCTACATTACCGCGCCGCTGCCGACGCCGGACCTGGCGATCGACGATACCGCTTGGTTGCTGGTGTGCGACAGCCGTCTGACCCGCGCCAAGCTGGATGCGCTCACGGCGGACACCGACGGCCTGCGCACCCAACTGGCCACGGAAATTCGCCTGACCGAGACGGGGCCGCAGCCCCATCTCGGCCCGACCGGTCCCCTGGCCAACCTGCCGGAATTCAATGGCGACTCGGAGGCGCTGGCTTGGAGTGAAAGCACGCCGTCTATCCTGCCTGCGGGACAGCTCCTGGCCTTGCTGGAGCCGGACATCAGTGCCCGTTGCGGTGTGATGCAACAGTATCCGGGCCGGGTGGTGGCATTGCATGACACCACCGGAGTGATGAGTGAGCTGGGCAACCTGGCGGGGCAGGAACTGGAAGTGCTGCAACTCTACAGTGCCGAGGCCGCCCGTAAGTTGCGGGTGTCCGAGTGGATCGATGTTTTGGGTGAGCGTAAGCGGCGAGAGGTGGAACTGGACGTTTTTAATAACGATGCCATAGGCAGTGCGTTGCCTCCGGGGGTCAGCGGTGGCGCGGCGAACGCGGCCCGTGACCGCGCCTATCGCGCTGGTGTGGCGGCGGAAACCACCCGCCTGACGCCGGCCCGCAACGATGAGCGCCGTCAATTCGTGACCGAGCACCCGGATGTTCTGTCCGACCTCACGGAGGCCGTGGTGGTCGCCGCGGCCACGGCCCGGCGGGTCTACCAGGGCCTGCAAGGCAAACACGACGCCACCCTGGCGCTGTACGACGAACAGGACGCTGAGAACTTTTTGGCGCTGCGCCGGGTGGTGGCCTTCAGCCTGGGGGTATTGACCCTGGACGACGACGGCGTCAACGCCATCGCCAGCGAACTGACGGAAGACGGCCCCACCGGCCTGATGGCGCGGGCGCTGCTGGGTCACCCGGACGTGAACACCTACGTTCAGTGGCGCGGCAACGCCCTGCGGGCGGGGCGTAACATCACCGGGGAAGTGGTCGAACGCCTGAACACGGTGATCGAGTCCCTGCCGGCGGACGACGGCTCCCGGCAATTGAGCGTGATCGTGGGCGCCCTGGTGGCGAAAGGCAAACTGAGCAGCGCTGGGCAGTTCTGGACCAGCGCCTATGCCCCGGCCCTGGAAGTGCTCACTGGGGAGGCCGGGCTGAAACAGGCTGTGCCGGTGAGCGAGGCCGGCACCTGGCTGCGGGATCGCACCGGCGGGAAAGGGGTCAACGGCTTCCGGCCGGTGACCGTGGCCCGCGCCGCCAACGACCTGGTGGAACTGTACGAAACCCAGACCGTGCCGGCGCAATTGGACGCCGAGCAACGCCAACTGTCGCAGCGGGTGCACTTTTGGCATGGCATCCGGCTGGGCATCTCCGGGCTGGGGTTGTGGTTCTCCGCCCAGAACGCCGCCGCCGCCGTGGAAAAGTTGGGCCAGGAAGACGGTGCGGCGCTGGTAAACGCATTGAACCTGGGTAGCGCCGCCCTGGCCACCGGGGCGGCGTCAGCGGGCGGTGTGCAGGCGGTGACGGATTTGGCACGGGTTCGGGCGGCGCTGTCCCGTAATCAAGAGCTAGCGGATGATCTGGCGAAGAAGGTGAATCGATGGGGGAACCGGGCCGTGGGCTTGGCGGCTGGGGCGGCGTTGGTGGCTGGGCTTGAAGAATATATGCGTCATCGGGAGGAGACCGGGACTCCTGCTACCTTGAGCATGACAAAGAGTCTACTGTATCTGGGGGAGGCTTCGTTAGGGACCTTGCATCTGATGGCCCGGGTTACCAAACAGGCGCGGGAGATCCAGGCGATGACTGGCGTATTGCCCAAAGGTCAGCTGACCCGAGCATCCATTGGAATTACCGAAGGGATGGCAGGTTCGAACTTCCGGCTCGCCAAGGGCCTGGGTAAGGTGGCGGCCCGGGGGCATATCGTCGGCTGGGTTTTGCTGGCCAGCCAAATGGTGATTACCGAGCTGCAGCGACGGCACGATGAGGCCGTGAACGAGCAAAAGGTACAAAACTGGATCGCGGGCAGTGTGTGGGGCGCGGGCCGACACGATGGCAAAGACATCCCGGTTCTGGACGAAGAGGCGGAGTTGAGAGCGTTCTACCGCCTGTTCCGTGAACCGGTCATCGAGACGGACTTGAAGGAACTGAAGTGGTTGTCCAGCATCGTGCCGCTTTGGGCTGGCTACCGGCAGGCCACCACCGGCAGCCCCTATTCGAAAGGGGTGAAACAAATTTTTGTCCTGCTGCCCGGTTGGCAACCCCAGGTCAGTGGTGTTCGGGTGATGGTCCGTTCCAGACAAACCTTTAGCGAGCAACAAAACGTGTACACTCAGGACAACCAGGCGATTACGGTGGAAAACGGCGTGGGGGTCATGGTGCTGGACACCAACGACCCTTACGCGGACACCGAGGTTAGCTATTACCCCAACGGATTCAGCGACCCAGAATGGTTTTATGAGGTAAGCAAATCCGGGGGAATTTTATGACATGGAAAACGAATGGCTGAACAGGATCAAGTGACCTCACCGGAGTTAGCCGAACGTGAGGTGTGGGCCCAGTCCCTGGATAGAGTGCGGCGCGACCCGGATCGGGGCCTGTCCAAATTCCAGGAACGCTTTGAGGCGTTCAAGAAACGGCGTGACTGGGCGGCGCTACCACCCATGGACATCGCGATGTGGCCCGGTTGCGTGCTCAACCCGAATGATGTGGATATCAGTAATCCCAAGCTGTTCAATGAACGCTACATCGAGTTGCCGACCTATGACAATCTGGACGTCCCGATGGAGCAGCGCAATGCCGCCCACATGTTCGGTCGGGTGGCGCTGTTTTTTCATCACATAGTTCTGTTAATTACCATAGCTGGAATTGTTGATGGCATTTTGAAGGAAGGTGCGAACCTTTCTTTGTTTCTGGATATGTTATTGATGTATATCCTCTTTGGAGGGGCTCCCTTCCTTGTTTTCTGGGTACTGTCGCCGTATTCCCCATTCGCTAAGGGAATGGAAAAAGAAGGCTCCGCCCGCTTCAACCGTCAGGCACAACTGGTCCACGTTTCCTGTGGTGGCGATAAAGTGGTTCATGTGCCGTGGCGGCATGTGCGGGGGATGGTGGAGTTCAGCGCGGTGCCTGGATCGTTGGGTGGCACCAGTCTGAAGCTGGTGGCCCCCCGGCCCTGGGAGCTGGAAGAAAGGCGGCGTCTGAAGTATCCCCACTTGGATGAGGATGACGAGTTGTACTGCTTGCCTTACGGGATAGCGAGCTTGGATGGCAGGAACATGAATCGTGCGCTCATGCACATGGAGTTTCTTCGCCGCTATATGGAAAAAGGATTGGACGCGATCCAGCCGGACCCTGAATTGCAAAAGGAGGGGTTAATTCGTCCTCCAGGCGGGGAGTCTCCTGCTGTGCGGAAGCTGGGCGAGGAGTCGTTCAGTCTTGGCGATATGATTTTCAATCCGATTGAAAAACTGATCTATTGGGCCACCTTCGGCCCCTGGTTGGATCGTAAGTTCGATGAAGCTTACCGGAAGCTGGATATTGAGGGTTTCGAGTGGCCGGAAGAGGTGGAAGCGATGTGCGGCCCGAACCCGGACCTGAGCGGGCTTGACACCCGCCCGATCATACCGCGCCAGGACCTATTTTATCGCTACGGCGCCATGGATACCTACCAATACGTGGATGTGAACGGCAACCCGGCTCAGCCGATGATAAGCAAAGAGGCGATTCAGGCGGCCAAGGAAGGAAAACTGAAAATCGACACCCCCAAACCCAGCGGCGAAAGCTGGACGCCGCCGAAGTAAAAAGGAACGTCAGGGCGCAAAGCGAGTCAATCAGAATCTGTCGAATTTTCTTCTTCTGTTCCAGGAGTGAGTGTGAAGCCCCACACCTTCAAACTGAGTAAAGTAAAAGAGAGTAGTCTTCCTCTCATCGAAGAGGTGCTATCGTCATATGGGGAGGATTGGCGACGTAGCGGTGATGGTGACAACGTGAATTTGATTGCCTGGAAAGGAAAGCCGCTGCTCGAGCATCAGGGGGAGCGCTTGTATGTGCACGCCTCTCTCTCGACCAGGACACTGCTTAAAGAAATTCTCATAACACTTGATCGCAATGCTGCCATTCGTTTCCCCAGCCCTTCCCAGTGGGTAGTGGCGTTTATAGTGGGAACACTGTTTTTTTTGGTTCGATTTCTCGGTATGGCCACTTCGAGCAAAGATTTTCTGTTTCTTTATGTCGTCTTTGGATTGAGTGGCGTATTGATGAGTGCGGGACTGGTCCTGGGATCTCGGACGACCCGGCGGAGTTGGCGGTGGCTGTTCGTGGTGGCCTGGGTTGTGTTGGCGGGGCTTTCTGTTCTGGGATTGTACGCTATGAGCCGAGGCGCGGAAGGGGTTTGGCTGTTGTTCCTGGTGCCCGTTCTGGTCGGGGGCGTTGGTTGGTTCGCATACCGTGATCTGATGGCCTGGCATTATGTGAAGTGGATATTCGCGGGGGAGGGGATGTCGCAGGAATGCGGCTCGGGTGAGGTGTATCAACCCACCGAGCCTTCTCGCGACGAAGTGGCGAAAAAGAACTTGATCAACTCCGCGATCTTCTTGGCGGTTGGGACGTTGAGCCTGCTCAGCGGTGAAAAACTCGTGGCTTTGTTGGCGACGTTCATGGCAGTGGGGGCATTTGTGGTGGGCACGGTCAAGGGCCAGCAAAAGGGTGGGGCCTAGCCGACCCGATATTTTTCTGGTTGTTACGCTATATAAAACTCAGTAATCCCGCTGCCGCGGCCCGAACCGTGGTGTTTCCTTTTTGAAATTGGCGTTCATTGCCTCTCGTTGATTGCGGCTGCGCAGCAATTTGAACTGCAGCCGGGATTCGCGCAGAAAGGCCTGTTCCTCCGGGGCATTCCAGGTGTCATGGAACAAGGCCTTGGCGGCACTGACGGCATCCGGGGACCGTTCCAGCAGCGCCTCGGCCAGTTCCCGGGCGGCCTGCTCAGGCGTCTCGGAAACCCGGGTGACCAGGTGCAGGCGCTCCGCCTCAAGGGCGTCGAAGCGGCGGCCGGTCATGGTCAGTTCCTTGGCCACGTCCAGGGGTAACAGCTCGCGCAGGGTGACGGTGCCGGTCATATCCGGGATCAGTCCCCATTTGATTTCCATGACCGAGAATTCGCAATCCGGCGTGGCGATACGGAAGTCCGCGGCCAGCGCCAGTTGCAGGCCGCCACCGTAGCAGTAACCATGCGTCACCGCGATGACCGGCATGGGTAATTGCCGCCAGGCCCAGCAGGCTTGCTGGAACAGATTGGTTTTCTTGATGCCGAAGCGGGTGAAGGCGAGCAGCATCTTCATTGGGGTCTTGGTGACGCGGCCAAAATCCAGGCCGGCGCAGAACGCTTTGCCATCACCCTTGAGAATCACCACTCGCACCTGGCGGTTCTTCCTCAGTTTTTTCGCGCAATCGACCAGGGCCTGAAGCATCTCCAGATCCAGGCCATTGTATTTTTCCGCCCGCGCCAGGGTGACGGTGGCGATATGGCTCTGGATATCCAGGGTGAGGCGATTTTGGAAGGAGGTCATGGAAGAGTCCTGTAAGCGGCTGGTGGCGCGGCCCTTGGGCCATTCCCAAGGGGGAGTATGAAATACCCGTGGTGTCAGACCATGGGCCGCATGCCCGGATCGTTGCGTCCCGGCAGCCAGTTTAACCGTTCAGTTTTTGCTGCAGCAGCTGGTTCAGCTGTTGCGGGTTCGCCTTGCCCTGCGTGGCCTTCATGGCCTGGCCGACGAAGAAGCCGATCTTTTTCTTCCGTTTGGCGTCATCGGAGCCACGGTAGTCCTCCAC
>JAJUKC010000098.1 GCA_029264995.1 Marinobacter sp.
GCGACCATGGCCAAGGCCGGCCGCATCATTGCGGTCGATATCAACCCGGGCAAGTTCGACATCGCCAAACAGCTGGGTGCTACCGATGTGGTTAACCCGAACGATTACGACAAGCCGATCCAGGAAGTCATCATCGAAATGACCGATGGCGGTGCCGACTACACCTTCGAGTGTGTGGGCAATGTGAAGCTGATGCGTGCGGCGCTGGAAGCCTGCCATAAGGGCTGGGGTGAAAGCACCATCATCGGCGTGGCCGGTGCCGGTGAAGAGATCAGTACCCGCCCGTTCCAGCTGGTGACCGGCCGGGTCTGGCGCGGTTCCGCCTTCGGTGGCGTGAAAGGCCGCACCGAGCTGCCGTCTTACGTGGAAAAAGCTGAGAAAGGTGAAATCCCGCTGGATGTGTTTATCACCCACGAAATGAAGCTGGAAGATATCAACAAGGCGTTTGACCTGATGCACGAGGGTAAGAGTATTCGGTCTGTGATTCACTTCTGACCGGACCAGCCGCGTTCGCGGCAGTGTTCTGAAACTACAAAGGGGAGGCCGATGGCCTCCCCTTTGTTTTAGTACTTCAGGACATTATCAGCCTTCCTGCAGCGCCTGCAGCACAGCCTTGGCGGTCCCTTCTGAAGACGCCGGGTTCTGGCCGGTAATCAGCTTGCCATCCACCACAATGTATGGCGCCCAGTCATCGCCCCGGCTGTAGCGGGCGTTATTTTGCTTGAGCATGTCTTCCACCAGGAAGGGCACGATGTTGGTGAGTTGCACGGCCTCTTCTTCGGTGTTGCTGAAGCCGGTAACTTCGCGGCCACCCACGATGTTCTGGTCTGGCTTTACGAACACATTCTTGAACACGGCGGGGGCGTGGCACACCGCGCCGATCACCTTGTCCTGCTCGTAGGCGGTTTTGATCAGGGCGACAGACTTGTCGTCCTCGGCAAGATCCCAGAGTGGGCCATGGCCGCCGGGGTAGAAAATGGCGTCGTACTGATTCATGTCCACGTCGGCCAGTTTTTTGGTGCTGGCCAGCATTTCTTTGGCGTGGGTGTCTTCGGCAAAGCGCCGGGTGGACTCGGTCAGTGCCTCTTCGGCCTCGCTGTTGGGGTCAACCGGCGGCTGGCCGCCTTTTGGGGATGCCAGGGTGATATCGGCGCCTGCGTCTTTGAACACGTAGAATGGCGAGGTGAATTCTTCCAGCCAGAAACCGGTTTTATGGCCAGTGTCGCCCATCTGGTCGTGGGAGGTTAGTACCATCAGAATCTTCATACCAGTCGACCCTCCTGTCGGGAGTCCGGGTGTGTTTCATTGGTCTCACTACATCAAATTGTGATGATCGCTCGGTTTTCAACCGTCAGTACGTTAGCTCTGGCATATTGGATGCTCATTAGCGGCTATACTGGCAGGATGGTCATCGCACATGTAACGCCATGGAACAGGACGGATTTATGAGGTGGATTGCCTTGAAAAGCGGGCTTGCCGGCATGCTGATGCTGCTGTGGGCGCCCTTGGTTCTGTCACAGCAGGGCACCGAAACGGTTGAGCCACTGACGGTGACTGTTGGCGTTGACCACTCGCCGCCCTACCGGATTCTTGAGCCGTCCCGTAAAACCGGTCTCTATCTAGACATGTTTGAGGAAATTGCAGACCGGCTAGGCTGGCATGTTCAGTATCGGGAGGCACCATTCCGGCGCGTACTGTTGCGGATGCGCAGGGGAGAGGTAGATGTCATGCTGGGACCGCTGCGCACGGAAGAAAGGGAAGAATTCATGACCTTCGTGGCGCCGGCTTTTCCGCCGGAACGGCGGCTGTTCTTTTACCTGAATGAGCAGAACCGTATTGAGCGTTACAGCGACCTGCAGGGAAAAACCATCGGTATTCTGGAGGGCGCCCGCTACTTTACCCGGTTTGACCGTGACCAGGCCCTGAAAAAAGAGTCTGCGGCCCACTACGAAAACCTGATGAAGATGCTTCAGCGCGGGCGGGTTGATGTGGTGGTGGCCCCGGAGCTGGTTGGGCTGTACACCCTGCGGGCCCTCGATATCGACGCGAGTATTTCACCGTTCTTCGTGCCGGGTGAACGATCCTGGATTGCGGTTTCCGAGCAGTCGCCCGCGCGCAAATACGCAGAAGACATCAGGGCTGCCCTGAAGCTGATTGAGCGTGAAGGTATTCGGGAGAACCTGGTGTTGAAGTATCTGGAACAATCCGCCCATTGATCCCCAACCGCGTTTTATACCGTTATGCCCCTGCTCAAAGGAACTTAGGGTGCTTACCTTTGTCTGTGATCGTTTAACGGGTGTTTTGGCAAAGGAACTGGTATGAAAACGATTCGATTATGGGATCTCCCCACCCGGCTGTTCCACTGGTTGCTGGTTGCCGCCGTTGTCGGCGCGGTGGCGACCGTCAAGCTGGGGACTGGCTGGATGGCCTGGCATGAGCGGTTTGGTCTGGCGGTTATCGGGCTGCTGTCATTCCGTCTGGTCTGGGGGCTGGTGGGCTCCACCTACGCGCGTTTTGGCCAGTTCGTAGCGGGGCCGGGGGCGATCGTCCGTTACCTGCAAGGTCAGTGGCAGGGTGCAGGCCACAACCCGCTGGGCGCCTGGTCGGTGCTGTTGCTGCTGGGGCTGTTCGGTTTTCAGGCGGTTACCGGTTTATTTGCCAACGATGAAATTGCCTTTAACGGCCCGCTCTACCCGCTGGTGTCGTCAGGCTGGAGCGATACCCTGAGCAGCTGGCACCGTCTTACGGAATGGGGGCTTTACGCCGTGGTTGCCCTTCATGTACTGGCGGTGATGTTTTACATCCAGGTGCGCAAGGATAATCTGGTTAAGCCAATGGTGACTGGCCGAAAGCCGGTTCAGAACCCGGAGCTGAGAGACGCCAGTGGTGGTGGCTGGCTGGCATTTGCCATTGCACTGGCAATTGCCGTTGCTGTGGTCTGGGCGGCGAGCGGCGGGCTGATACCGCCGCCACCGCCCCAGAATCTGGGCTGGTAAGTCCTTCTCTTGGTCTGATTGGTGGTAATGCAAAAATGCTCTATAAAGGCATGGTTATGAGCATGCTACCTGTATAGACTCATTCCTGACAGCTATAAGAAGCGAAAGTTCAATCTGGAGAAGTTGCACGATGTCGATCTGGACGGTTACCCCCAATCTTGAGCAAATGACAGAGGCCAGCAAGAACACCGCGGTCAGTCACATGGGCATTGAATACCTGGAAATCGGTGATGATTATGTGAAAGGCCGGATGCCGGTGGATGAGCGCACGGTTCAGCCATTCGGCATTCTCCACGGTGGGGCCTCGGTGTTGCTGGCAGAGACCCTGGGCAGTATGGCCGCTAACTGTTGCCTGAAAGACCGCAACACCGTGGCTGTGGGCCTGGACATCAACGCCAACCACATCCGGCCTGTGACCGGAGGTTGGGTATACGGCACGGCGACGGCATTGCACATTGGCAGCACGACACAGGTGTGGGAGATCCGCCTGGAGAACGAGCAGGGCAAACTGACCTGTATCTCGCGCCTGACCATGGCGGTCACCAAACGCCCGGGATGAACTGACGCACAAATTGACGGATATGAAACAATGCTGAGTGAGGGCAGCAGGGAGGCTGCTGTACCCACACCAGTCAAGCTTGCCTGTTAAGCGCTATCGCTTTGTCTGATCAGTTGGTCGCACTTAAATTGGCTAAGACAGGGTTATTATTCTGTGCTGAGATTCACCCGGCCCCGCCCCTGGTGCTTGGATTGATAGAGTGCCCGGTCGGCACGGGATAGCAGGTCTTCAAGTCTTCTGTCCCGGGAGCCCAGCAGGCTGATGCCGAAGCTGGCTGAGGGCGATATGCTCTGGCCACCGTGGTGCACGGTCAGTTCCTGAAGCAGCCCCAGCAATCGTTCGGCCAGGGTTCGCGCCATTTCCAGACCGGTCTCGGGTAGCAAAACGGCAAACTCTTCTCCGCCCATTCGCGCGACAATATCGCAATCGCGAATGCGTGCCTGCAGGAGCGCCGAGACCTGTCGTAGCACTTCATCTCCGGCATCGTGGCCGTGGGTATCGTTGATGGCCTTGAAGTGATCCAGATCCATCATGATCAGGGTCAGTGGCGTGTGATGCCTGACCGCCTGGTTCAGGAGCTGAGCCCCGAACTCGAAGAACGCGCGCCGGTTATGCAGCCCGGTGAGTTCATCCTCCAGCGCTGCGGACCGGGCTTTTTCATGGGCCGCCCGCAGTTCCAGTTCCATCTGTTTACGCTCGGTAATATCAGTGGCAATCTCCAGCCTTACCAGGCGGCCATCGGTCCAGCGGATCGCCTGGTCGCGGCACTGGTACCAGCGCTGATCCAGCTGGTTCTGGAATTCCCAGACATGGGGCTTGTTGGGCTCGCCCTGATCGTTGATCAGCAGGTGATTGGTGCAGAAGCTGCAGGGGTCGTCACTGTCCTGAAGCACCTGCCAGCATTTGCGGTTGGCAATGTTGCCCCAGATCTGCCGGCCGTAGGCGTTCATGTACAGCAGATCGTGAGTTGAGAAATCGGAGACGTACACCAGGGCATCGAGATTGTCGAGCACGGCCTGGAGACCTTCCGGAGGCGTGTCCTCGAGTGCTGGCGCTGTCTGATCCCGGTGCGCGGGCAGATTCAGTGACGGAATGCCGGATTTCATGGGGTGTACGCTGTCTGCTTTTTATTCAGTTTAATTTCCAGTATGGCGTTTGTCATACGATGCTGTCTGCAAAAGTGTGTAAGGTTTGCGGACATTACCTATGTTGGCCTGGCCTGGCTGATGAAGTGTTTGAATCAGGAGGATGTGGAAAGCCATGAATCGTTTTGGGGAAAACTGCCCCTGTGGTAGCGGAAAAGCCTACCCGCTGTGCTGTCAGCCCTGCCACGCAGGCGCACCCGCCGAAACACCGGAAGCCTTGATGCGTTCCCGGTTCAGCGCCTTTGTGGTGAAAGATGCCGATTACCTGCTCGCGACCTGGCATCCGGATACCCGGCCGGCCGAACTGGATCTTTCCGGCTCACCGGAATGGGTTTCGCTGCAGGTGCTCTCCTCCAGTGCCGGGGTAGATACGGGGCGGGTTCACTTCCGCGCGGTCTATCGTGCCGGTTCTGGTTGGGGCTATCTGGAGGAGGAGTCAGACTTCAGCAAAGAGAATGGCCGCTGGTTTTACCGAGAAGGCAAAACCAGCGAGGGAGCCCTGAAACCCGGCCGAAACGACCTTTGCCCCTGTGGCAGTGGCCGCAAGTTCAAGGCCTGCTGTCTTTAGGTGTCCTTATTCGAACTTCGGCAGATCCGGTTGGGCCACCTCTTTACCCGCTTCAAGCCAGGCGTCAAAGCCGCCTTCAATGGATTGCACGTTCATGTATCCCATCTCTTTCAGGGCCTTGGCGCTCAGTGCTGCACGGCCTGAGGTCTTGCAGTAGAGCACGATTTTCATCTGCCGGTTCTCCAGTGCAGGGTCGTTGGTGAACTTGAATTCGAGCATGCCCCGGGAAACATTGACGGCCCCGGGGATGTGGCTGGCCCGGTATTCATCGGCATCCCGAACATCTAATAGCAGATCGGCATTTTTGATGGCCGCCTCGGCGCTGGCCAGCGGCACCTCCTGAATGTCTTTTTTGGCTTCGGCAACAAGGTCGTGGGCAGTCTTCATGGCAGTTCCCTTTGAGCGTGGGTGTGTTTGTTCAGGTTAAGGCATTTGCCACAGGCGAGTCACCTATGGGTTGCCTGTGACTAAGGCATGAGACTTTGGCGAAGGGGTTTGTGTTAGATTGACGGGCTGGACAATGAGGAAGCTATGAAGCCGCTGAATGACACCACCAAAGGCGTGGTCTACGGGTTAGGTGCCTATACCCTGTGGGGAAGTTTCCCCCTGTATTTTGCCCTGTTCAAGGGTATTCCTTCCTGGGAGGTGCTGATTCACCGGGTAATCTGGTCCTGTCTGTTTCTGGCGCTGGTGATTTCGGTACTCAAGCGCTGGCCGCCGGTGGTGGCGGCACTGCGACAGCCGCGCCGGCTGGGGTATGTGCTGGGTTGTGCCGTGTTTATTGCCCTGAACTGGGGCATTTATATTTATGCCGTGGAAACCCGCCACGTGTTGCAGGCCAGTCTGGGTTATTTCCTGACGCCGCTGGTGAACGTGGCCATGGGGCTGCTGATCCTGGGTGAGCGTATTTCGCGGCTGCAGGCTGCGGCGGTGGGCCTGGCGGCGGTTGCCATTGTCTATCAGCTGTTTCTGCTGGGCGAGCTGCCATGGATTACCCTGGTGCTGGCGTTCAGCTTCGGAACCTATGGCCTGATGCGCAAGAAAGTCGAGCTCGATGGCCTTTCCGGCCTGTTTGTTGAAACCCTGTTACTGCTGCCATTGGGCTTGCTGACCCTGGCCTGGTTGTCTTCGCAGGGGCTATCGCACTTTTCTGACAGCACATACAGTGCGTTGCTGCTGGCTTCCAGTGGCGCGGTGACCGCCATCCCGCTGCTGGCCTTTGCCGGGGCTGCGCGCCGCTTGAAGCTTTCAACCGTGGGCTTTCTTATGTACATCAACCCTACGATTCAGTTCCTGATTGCGCTGTATATCTTCCATGAGCCGCTCAGTACGGCCAAGCTGGTGAGTTTTGTGATGATCTGGGTGGCGTTGGCGATCTACTCGTGGTCGGCCTGGGTGGGGCGATCGGCGGGAGCGAGTTCGGCATGAAACAACCCATCACCGGCTATCACAAAGACGATGAGAACCACTGGGTAGCGCAGCTGGCGTGTGGTCATAACCAGCATGTGCGCCATGATCCGCCCTGGGTGAACCGGCCATGGGTTGTCACGGTAGAGGGGCGGCACTCCATGTTGGGGTTCGAGCTGGACTGCAAAAAGTGCGACGAGGGTGCGCCGGCGGATGAACGCCCGGAGTTGCCAGAAGGTCCCCAGGCGGCGCGCTAGGAAAGGGTCTCCAGATAGGCTTCCAGTTCGTTGGCCAGCCAGCCCACCACAGCGCCCCCTTGCGCCTGTTCCGATTCCAGTGAACTGAATACCTTCCACCAGCGGGCACTTCGGTGGTGGATGGTTTTCAGTTGTTCCTTTCTTAACGCCTCTGCAATCAACGGTAACGGCAAGTCGGCCCAGCCGGCTCCGTCCATCACCGCGTCCCGGATCAGTTCGTACTGGGTGAA
>JAJUKC010000006.1 GCA_029264995.1 Marinobacter sp.
ACAACATTGATTGGCACCCGACACCGGCGTGCCCGGAGGTAGTTTTATGCAAATGTTCCACAGAAAAAATGGTGAAGAACAGCCGTTCTGGCCGGCTGGCCCCTTCAAAATCCGTCTTCCGTTTGTCCACTATCGCTGGGAGTTTGCGGAGATGGTGCAGGCACTGATCATGTTCGTGGTCAGCCTGGCCATGATCCCTCTGCTGGAAAAATATCTCGGTGTTCCCTACGACGTGGCCCTTGCCTACGTGGTGATCTGCGGTATCGGGTTTATGCTGCCAGCGTTGCTGGGTGTGCCGCTGGTGCCCGGCTGGATTACCCCGGGTATTCCGGTGGTGCTGCTGTTCCTTTCCGATTATGAACCCGGCCCTGAGGCCATCCAGGCGCTGTTTGCATTGCAGTTCCTGGTGTTCCTGATCTTCCTGATTCTGGGCGTTACCCGGCTTGGCAGTAAACTGGTTAACTGGATTCCCCGGTCCATGAAGGGCGGTATCATTATCGGTGCCGGTATTGCGGCATTGATGGGTGAAATCGAGGCCGGCGGCCGCCTGGCCAACACGCCGATCTCCCTGATCGTGGGTGGCCTGGTGTGTCTGTATCTGATGTTCTCCGTCTCGTTCAAAGGCTTTGTCGACAAGAACGTGCTGGCCCGCAAGATTGCCAACTACGGCATGGTACCGGGAATGGTGGTGGCCATTCTGGTGGGCTTTGCCACCGGCGAATACGATGTGCCGAACGTGGAGTGGGGGATCACCAAGCCGGCGTTCGACCAGTTGTGGAACTACCTGCCGTTTAGCGTTGGTTTCCCAGATCTGAATGTATTCCTGTATGCGATTCCGACCGCAGTCATTGCCTACGTCATTGCCTTCGGTGACATCGTGGTGGGTCAGTCCCTGATGAACCGTGTCGACCACCTGCGCAAAGACGAAGACATCGACAGCAGTGTGGACCGTGTGCACCTGGTCACCGCTATCCGTAACGGCGGCCACGCATTCTTCGCGCCGTACCCTGGCCTGGCTGGCCCGATCTGGACGGCGGTGACCGCCACCATGGCCGAGCGCTACAAGTACGGCCGTAATGCCATGGACTCCATCTACAGCGGTGGTGGCACCTTCTGGATTACAGGTTTCATCGCACTGTTTGTGCTGCCGCTGGTGAGCTTCTTCCAGCCAGTACTGCCGATTGCCCTGTCGCTGACACTGCTGCTGACCGGCTATATCTGTCTGATGGTGGGTCTGGAACAGCTGGAGAACAACACCGAGCGCGGTATCGCCGGCACCATGGGTGTGGTACTCGCGGTCTACGGCGCAGGCTGGGGCCTGGCCACCGGTGCGGTGTTGTACTTCCTGATTGAGCGCACTCATATTCTCGGCTTTACCCCAGATCCGGAAGCACCGGGTGTGGAGCCGGTCAAAGAGCACTGAACCTGATGCCGTCGTGTTCGGCGGCGGCATCTACCCACTGTGTGTCCTTGGGAGGCCTGAGCGCCTCCCTTTTTTTGTTTCTGTACGGATTTCTGACAAGTTGTCATATTGTGACAAAGCGTCTTTTATTCTTGAGGTATGCCTTCCGGTTTGTGGTTACCTGGGGGTAAACTGAGGCCGTTGATTAAAAATTATCCGCAGTCAAACTCCCGATAACAACAAACAGACCACAGGAGGCTGCCATGACGATCAGCTCCACCCCCGATGGTGTCACGGTCAAACCCCGGCACCTGCGGTTCGATGTTCGTACCGAACTGAGAACGCTCTGGCATGGCAACGATGCCTTTCGAACGGCCTTTTTCAATGCCTTGTCCTTGCAGTTTCCGGATGGCGAGCAACAGTTTATCAACGCCGTCCGGCTCTACCGGGATCAGATTACCGATCCCAAGTTGAAGGAGGAGATCAAGGGCTTTATCGGCCAGGAGGCTTTGCATAGCCGGGAGCACAAGGAATACAACGAGGCTCTGAAAGCCCGGGGCTACGATATTGATGCCCTGGACGAACGGTTCCGTAAACACAAGGACAATCGCGGTTTGCTGGAAGCCAATCTGAGGGAACTGGAAGCCTGATCCGGTTCCCGGGTTGCTGAAATTTTCATCAGCCTGTGTAACACTGGGGCGCTGCAAAATAATCATAAGAAAGGGCGCTCCCGCCAGAGGACGCGCCCGAATCCGGAGACATTCAGCATGCGAGTTGGTCTGATCGTTGATAGCGCCTGTGATCTACCCTATGAATTCGCCCGCAAACACGACCTGTTTGTGCTGCCCGTTACCGCCATTATTGATGGCCAGACCTACATCGATAACCACGATCCGGTCCGCACCCAGGAGTTTTACCAGAGCGGCCTGCTCGATAAGGGGCACCAGGCGGAAACGGAGGCGTTCAGCGCCGAGCAGATTCATGATCTTTTCATGGAAAAAATTGTCACCGAATTTGATGTCGCCATCTGCGAAACCGTTACCCGCAGCCGAAGCCTGATTTACCAGAACGCATCTGAAGCCATGAACTCTGTGATGGCGCATTATGAAGAGGCGCGCAAGGCTGCAGGCCGGGATGGCAAATTTTCCATGCGGGTGATCGACAGCAAACAGATATTTGCCGGCCAGGGGCTGCTGGCGGCTCACACGCTGAAGCTGATTGGCCAGAAAGTATCGAAGAATGCGCTTCGCCATGAAGTGGAAACCTTCACTGACAAAATCTACACCTGCGTTATTCCCCGGGATCTGCATTACATCCGTGAACGCGCCCGGCGCCGCGGTGACAAAAGTGTGTCTGCGGTGGCGGCTTTCCTGGGTAAGGCGCTGAACATCATCCCGGTGATTTTCGGGCAGGGAGTCGAAGGCAAACCGGTTGCCAAGACCCGTAACTTCGACATGGCCGTAGAGAAGGTGATGAATTACGCAGTCGCCCGGGTAGAAGCGGGTTTGCTGACGCCGTATGTCAGCCTTTCCTGTGGCCTGAGCTGGACCGAAATCGAGGATCTGCCGGGCCTGAATCGGCTTCGCGACGCCTGCGAGCAGAACGGCGTTGAGCTGTTGTTGTCCCAGATGGGCATTACCAGTGCCATTTATGTGGGGCCGGGCAGTATTTGTCTGGCGCTGGCGGCGGAGCCTCACGAGTTCAGCGATTTTCAGTAAACCCTCCGGGCCGGTTTCCGGACTGGCCCTGCATCATGTTGGATACTGTAGTTCGGGCAAACCCGCCATGCCCCGGAACGTGTTAGCCTCTTTGCCTGACAAGAAAACCTGGCAAAGGAAAACAGGCTTATGACCGAGACCACTTCAACCCTGGCGGACCAATTACTCGAAGCCCACGTTCGGCACGAGCTGAATGCCCTGAAAGGCGCCAAACTGAAAAAGTTTCTGCATCAGGAAGTGGATGAGCTGCTGGAGTATGCCAACAGCATTACCCTGGAACGCGCTGTCAGTGCCGAGCAGGTGATGGGCCTGATCCGGCGGGTGGTGGTGAGCATGGGGCTGGATGCCGGCATTCCCGAACTGGCGGCGGATCTGGCAACCGAAGTGTTGAATGCCCCGGTTCAGAGCCAGACCCGGTTGGGCGATATTCTGTCCCGGGAGCAGGCCAGTGCGTTTGTTGAGGAAGCTCTGGAGTTGCGCCACCAGCGGGAGCGGGTGATCAGCGAGATTATGGCTCACCCGGTTTATCAGGAGCTGGTCTCGAATGTGGTTTATCACGGCCTGGTGAACTATCTGTACGAGGATAATCTGATTACCCGCTCAGTACCCGGAGTGGGCTCAATGATGAAGTTCGGCAAGAAAATGGCCAACAAGGCGGTACCGGGGCTGGATGAAACCTTTGAGCGCCGGATCAAGGCCTGGCTCTCCGACAGCCTGCCGAGCCTGATTGCCCGGAGTGAGCAGTTCCTTCACAAGGCATTGAGTGATGACGAACTGCGTGACACGGTGATGGCGGCCTGGGTGTCTCTCGAAGACAGCACCATCGAGGATCTGCAGGACGGACTGGGTGATGTTCAGTTGCAGGAATTTGTGGTGCTGGGCTATGACTTCTGGCTGCATTTCCGCCAGACCCCGTATTTTGAGGGCTGTGTTCAGGCAGTGGTGGAGGGGTTGTATGCCCGCTATGGTAACCAACCGGTGATGAACCTGCTGGCGGATATCGGCGTCACGCGGGAAGTGATTGTCACGGAGCTTGAAGCGGTGGGCCTGCCGCTGGTGGATCTGCTCAGGCAGGAGGGCTATCTGGAAGCGCTGCTGCGGCGCCGGCTGGAGCCATTCTATCGCTCGGCGGCTACGAAAAAACTACTGGCTGCTGTTGACTGAAAGACGGCTGGGCCGAAAACAAAAAAGGCCGGAGGGTGATGCCTCCGGCCTTTTTTCTGTTTGTGCGGCCTGGCCTCAGCGCTCCAGGTACTGGAGTTTGTCGGGCTTACCGTCCCACTCTTCGGCATCTGGCAGCGGGTCTTTCTTTTCAGTGATGTTGGGCCACTTGCCGGCCAGCTCTGCGTTGATTTCAACAAAGGCTTCCTGGCCTGCCGGCAGCTCGTCTTCCGAGAAGATGGCCTCGGCCGGGCACTCTGGCTCGCACAGGGCGCAGTCAATGCACTCGTCCGGGTCGATGACCAGAAAGTTTGGGCCTTCGTAGAAGCAGTCCACGGGGCAAACTTCCACGCAGTCGGTGTATTTACACTTGATGCAGTTATCAGTAACGATAAACGCCATAGTCAGATCCCTGGTTCGTAGAAGATTCAGTCTCATCAGGAGCCTGTCAGTTACCCGGCCCCGTTTATAATTTGGAGCGATATTGTAGGGAGCCCCCCACACTGCCGCAAGCGTTGGCCTGCTATATCGTTATTACCCAGATCAAGTTTGGCGCAGAATGCGGTTATTTTGCCAGTAACCCCTTGAGTTCATAAAGCTGGTTCAGGGCGTCTCTGGGTGTAAGTCCGTCCAGATCGAGCTTCTCCAGGGCCTGTTCCACCACACTTGGCTCGGCCATGGCAAACATATCGCCCTGGTACACCGCGTCGACACTGGCGGCCTTGGCAGTTGATGGTGCCGCCGGTTTCGGCTCATTAACGCTCACGGGTGCCGGCGACGGGTTGCTGCCTGCTTCCAGGCCTTCCAGATGCGCCAGCTGGGTTTTGGCGTTGCGGATCACATCCTGGGGTACACCGGCCAGTTTTGCCACCTGCAGCCCGTAACTCTGGCTTGCCGGGCCATCGTGCACATTGTGCAGAAACACGATGGAGTCGTCGTGCTCGGTGGCGGTCAGATGCACGTTAACCGCATGTTCGAGGTCATCGGCCAACTGGGTCAGCTCGAAGTAGTGGGTGGCGAACAGGGTATAACACCGGATGTTCTTCGCCAGGTGCTCGGCCGTGGCCCAGGCCAGCGACAGGCCATCGAAGGTGCTGGTGCCGCGGCCCACTTCATCCATCAACACCAGGCTGTGTTCGGTGGCATTGTGCAGGATATTGGCGGTTTCGGTCATTTCCACCATGAAAGTGGAGCGGCCACCGGCAATGTCATCCGAGGAGCCCATGCGGGTGAAGATCCTGTCCACCGGGCCAAGCACGGCGCGGTTGGCGGGCACGAAGCTGCCGGTGTAGGCCAGCAGGGTAATCAGGGCGGCCTGGCGCATGTAGGTGGACTTACCGCCCATGTTCGGGCCGGTGATCACCAGCATGCGGCGTCTGGTATCCATCAACAGGTTGTTGGGCACAAACGGCTCGTCCAGCAGCTGCTCCACCACCGGGTGCCGACCTTCCTCCACATCAAATCCTGGCTGCTCGGTAAATTCCGGCGCGGTAAAGCGCAGGGAGGTGGCCCGTTCGGCGAAGTTGCTCAGCACGTCGAGTTCGGCCAGGGCCTGGGCGGCGTCCTGCAGCGGGGCCAGCTGTTCGGCCACGGTTTCCAGGATGTCGTCGTACAGGCCTTTTTCCCGGGCCAGGGCACGGCTTTTGGCGCTCAGTGCCTTGTCCTCAAACTCTTTCAGTTCCGGGGTGATGAAGCGTTCGGCGTTTTTCAGGGTCTGGCGGCGGATATAGTCCACCGGCGCCTGGTCAGACTGGGCCCGGCTGATCTCGATGTAGTAACCGTGCACACGGTTGTAACCCACTTTCAGGGTGGAAATGCCGGTGCGTTCACGTTCCCGGGTTTCCACATCCAGCAGATACTGGCCGGCGTTTTCACTGATGTTGCGGAGTTCGTCCAACTCTTCGTCGAAGCCTTCGGCAATCACACCGCCATCACGAATCACCACCGGCGGGTTGTCGATGATGGCGCGTTCCAGCAGGTCGGCCAGTTCCGGGTATTCACCGATAACGGTGGCCAGCTTCACGACATGGTGTGAGTTGACCGGTTTCAGTGCCTCCTGCAGTTCTGGCAGGGCATGAAAAGCGTCGCGCAGGCGCGCAAGGTCCCTGGGGCGGGCAGAACGCAGGGCAACCCGGGCCAGAATCCGTTCGATATCACCCACCCGTTTCAGCAGATCGTGCACCGGCTCATAGTGGAAACCGTCCAGCAGCGCAGATACTGCCTGCTGGCGCTGGCGCACGCGCTCAACATCCCGAAGTGGACGATTCAGCCAGCGTCGGAGCTCCCGGGCTCCCATGGCAGTGGCGGTGCGGTCCATCACCCAGGCCAGGGTGTGTTGTTGGCCACCCATCAGGTTGGTGTCGATTTCCAGATTGCGGCGGCTGGCGGCATCCAGTATCACGGCGTCTTCCCGGCGTTCGCGGGTCAGTTTGCGGATATGCGGCAGCGCCGTGCGTTGGGTCTCCTTGGCGTATTGCAACAGGCAGCCTGCAGCGCAAACGGCCAGGGTCAGGTCTTCGCAACCAAAGCCGGTGAGATCACGCACCTGCAACTGCTGGGTGATCACCCGAAGGGCGGTGTCCGATTCAAACAGCCAGGGGCCCTGGCGGCGTACGCCGGTGAAACCCTCAAGGATGTCGGTATAGGGAAAATCCTCGCTGATCAGGATCTCAGCGGGTCGCAGGCGCTGAAGTTCACCCTGCAGGGCTTCAAGGCTCTCCAGTTCCGACACTGCGAACCGGCCACTGGAAATATCCAGTGAGGCAAAGCCGAACTGCTCTTTGTGATGATAGATGGCCGCCAACAGGTTATCGCGGCGGTCTTCCAGAAAGGCTTCGTCACTCAGCGTGCCGGGAGTGACAATGCGCACCACCTTGCGTTCCACCGGACCCTTGCTGGTGGCTGGGTCACCAATCTGCTCGCAGATCGCGATTGATTGGCCGGCACGAACCATGCGGGCAATGTAGCCCTCGGCCGAATGGAAGGGTACCCCTGCCATGGGAATCGGATTGCCTCCGGACTGGCCCCGGGCGGTCAGGGTGATGTCCAGCAACTCTGCGGCTTTTTTAGCGTCGTCGTAAAACAGCTCGTAGAAGTCCCCCATGCGGTAGAACACCATCTCGTTCGGGTGTTCTCCCTTGATTTTCAGGTACTGCTGCATCATCGGGGTGTGCTTGGACAGATCCGTCATAGTTCCTCAATTCTTCCGGGTAAACATCGGCAAGGGTGGTGGCACGCCGTTCGGGATACCAAAACCCGCGATGGTACCACGGTCCGGAGGTGTCGGCAGCCGGTCAGTCACTCAGGGCATCATCAGTCCGGAATAGTCTGTCGCCAGCCTTTGCAGGTCAGCCGGCTCGTCGACGTCGTTCAGGGTTTCGTTCTCCGCCAGCCGCCGCGCTGGTCCCAGCGCCGGCCGGAGGTGACCACTCTGTCCCTCAGACACACCGGGGGCGTGATGTGTTTCAGGCGTTTGCAGATTTCCATATCTTCCATCAGTGGTTGTTCCGGAAAGCCTCCGACCTGCTCGAACAGGGTTCGGGTCATAAACAGGGCCTGATCGCCCGTGGCGATGCCGGTCAGTCTCGAGCGCAGATTCATCATGGCGCCAACGATCGGCAACAGGCGGGAGCGGCCGTCGATACAAACATCAAAACGGCCCCAGCTGGTTTCTGAGCGTGCCAGGTGAGTCATCACTTGCGTGTCCGCATGCTCCGGCAGCCGGGTGTCCGAGTGCAGGAATATCAGGAAAGGCGATTGGCTGCTTCGTGCTCCAGCATTCATCTGGGTTGCGCGTCCGCGGGCAGACCGGAGCAGGGGAAACCCCCTTGCCTCAACGAGGCTTTCCGATTTGTCGTCGCTGCCCCCATCCACCACAATGATTTCTGCACCCCTCTGACGCCAGATTTCGAGGTGATCCAGCAGCGTTTCCAGGCCTTCACGTTCATTGAGGATGGGAACAATGATTGCCAGCCGGGGATCTTCTTCGTATGTGTGGTGTTGCAACATGGGTTTTGGAGGCCTCCTTAGCGGAGCATATCAGAGCTCGGGGTGGTGAGCATGGCAGGCAAGAGGTGAGGATATGAAGCGACTGGTTTTGCTGGGTGCCGGCCACTATCGCTTCGATCAGTGCCGTGTCCTGGTCGAGCCCACGGTGATCGCCGCCGGTGGCAGGCTGGTGCTCGATCGGGCTGTTGAATTGCGGGCAGCCGAGCAGGAGGTTGTGTTGGCAAGTGGTGAACGGCTGCCATCGCAGCACGTCGCACCATAATGTTTTTGTCGCCGGGGATGCCTGCAGCCGGATTGACCAACGGCTGGACCGTTCCGGGGTACATGCGGTTCGCGCTGGCCCGATACTGGCCCGCAATCTTGCTGCCGTGATGTCGGGTCAACCGTTAACCCGTTTCTATCCGCGACGGTTTTCGTTGTACCTGCTGGCGGCGGGAGACTGCACGGCGATTGGCAACTACGGCCCTTTGACGTTTTCGGGCGCCTGGGTCTGGAAGTGGAAAGACCGGATTGATCGCGGGTTTGTCGACAGTTTTCCCGGAGCCTGAGGTTGGTTGGCGACGGGCATCAAAGTAAATGGGAGAGCAGGATGAATGTGACCGACGGGCAATTGGCCCAGGCTGGTGAGGCGCTGGCGGCGGTGCTTGAGCGCAAGGGCATGACCATCGCCACTGCCGAAAGCTGCACCGGTGGCTGGGTGGCCAAGGTGCTGACCGACCGGGCGGGTTCTTCCGCCTACGTGATGGCGGGCCTGGTGACATACAGCAATGCGGCCAAGCAGGCCATTCTTGGCGTTCAGGCCGATACCCTGGAGCAGGATGGGGCGGTCAGTGAGCCGGTGGTTCGCCAGATGGTGGCAGGCGCCATCCGCGCCACGGGTGTGGATATCGCTGTCGCTATCAGCGGTATCGCCGGGCCCGGCGGCGGTAGTGCAGACAAGCCGGTTGGTACGGTCTGGTTTGCCTGGGGCAGCCGGGCTGGCAACATCGAAGCCCGGGTAGCGCATTTCGATGGCGATCGGGATCAGGTGCGCCGGCAGTCGGTTTTGTATGTATTAGAAGGAGTTACCGGATTTGTCGAAACCCTGTGAGGATTTTCACCTTTCCGGGGGTTGGTCTCCTTCTGGCCATATGTTTTAATACTGTTCAAATATACAGGAAAACACTGGATGGCTATTCAGGTTTTCTCCGGATTCCGCCGCATTTGCCCACAAGGTTGAGCGGCCCAGGTAGCGAGGGTTTGCAAGAATGGAAGATAACCGCAAGAAAGCACTCGGCGCAGCATTGAGCCAGATCGAACGCCAGTTCGGTAAAGGTGCCGTAATGAAGATGGGCGATCAGCCCCGTGAGGCGATTCCTGCCGTATCCACCGGCTCCCTGGGGCTGGATGTGGCTCTGGGTATTGGTGGCCTTCCTTATGGACGTATCGTCGAGATCTACGGCCCGGAAAGCTCCGGTAAAACCACGCTGACACTACAGGTTATCGCAGAAGCGCAAAAGCAGGGTAAAACCTGTGCCTTCGTCGATGCCGAGCACGCTCTGGACCCGGTCTATGCCGAAAAGCTGGGTGTTAACGTTGATGAGTTGCTGGTTTCCCAGCCGGACACCGGTGAGCAGGCTCTGGAAATCGCCGACATGCTGGTGCGGTCGAACGCGGTTGATGTGATCATTGTTGACTCGGTAGCGGCGCTGACCCCGAAAGCGGAAATTGAAGGCGAAATGGGCGATAGCCACGTGGGTCTTCAGGCTCGCCTGATGTCACAGGCATTGCGCAAGCTTACCGGTAATGTGAAGCACGCCAATTGCCTGATGGTGTTCATCAACCAGATCCGTATGAAGATTGGCGTGATGTTCGGTTCGCCCGAGACCACCACCGGTGGTAACGCCCTGAAATTCTATTCCTCTGTGCGCCTGGATATTCGCCGCATCGGTTCGGTGAAAGATGGCGACGAAGTGGTGGGTAACGAAACCCGCGTAAAAGTCGTCAAGAACAAGGTATCGCCTCCGTTCAGGCAGGCAGAATTCCAGATCATGTACGGCAAGGGCATCTACCACATGGCGGAAGTGCTCGACATGGGCGTGAAAGAAGGCTTTGTGGACAAGTCCGGTGCCTGGTACGCCTATAACGGCGACAAGATCGGCCAGGGCAAAGCAAACGCCTGTAAATTCCTGGAAGAGAACCTGGATATCGCCAATGAAATCGAGGCCAAGGTGCGTGACAAGCTGATGCCCAAGCCGGTCAAGAAAGAAGCGGCCGAGGCCCCGGCCGAAGCTAACGGCGAACTGCTGTAAGGCACCATAAAGGAGGCGTGACATGAAGCGACTGCTGATTGTGGCCCATGCCCCGTCTCCGAATACCCTGAGATTACGGAGCGCCATCGAAAATGGCGCCCGTAATCCAGATGTCGAAGCGGTAGAGGTGGTAGTAAAGGCGCCTCTGGAAGCTGGCCCCGAAGACGTTCTCGCCTGCGACGCCATTATCCTGGGCACCACGGAAAATCTCGGCTACATGTCGGGCGCGCTGAAAGACTTTTTCGACCGTAGCTACTATCCCTGCCTGGAACAAACCCAGGGCCTGCCTTTTGCCTTTTATATCCGGGCCGGCCATGACGGTACCGGAACCCGCCGAGCTATTGAGAGCATAACCACGGGGCTGCGCTGGAAGCTGGTGCAGGATGCACTGGTATGCCGGGGCGAATTCCGGGACGAGTTCGAACAGCAGTGTTACGAGTTGGGCATGACGATGGCGGCCAGCCTTGAAGCCGGCCTGATCTGATCAGCTGGCGTAGCGGTTGTAGAAGCCTTCGATGCGGGACAGTGCGTTGTCCATGGCTCGTGAGTAGGCGTTTTTGTCCAGGCAATAGGAAAACTGCAGACTGACCCGATACCCCGCCTGGAAAGGTTGGCAGGCGATAACCCTGGCTCCGACCCGGGATTCACTGATGTACTTGCCTTCGATATCAAGGAACAGTCGCACACCAACATCCACCGGCCGAGGGCAGAGAACCGCCATACCATAACGGTTCATGTCCAGGCAGGTAACTGCCACAGGCTGCTTGCCGCGGCCGAAGAAACCGCGCTCACGCAGCTGTACCCTCAGGCAGGACGCCGGAAAACGATCCTTGATACGGCGTTCTGCGGAATTATTCGTCATGTTTTCAGTCATCACGTGTCTTGTACTTGTTGTGGCCGGATTCCGTCCGGGAGATGAAGTGTAGTAATCGACGGCCTGCATGAAAAATGACCACGGCCGGTTTTGTGACCGAGTTGGCACATGCTGCCGGCTCTGGCCCCTTTCGATAAAACCGGACGAGGTACGCGACAGACCCGCCCCCAGGCACTACAATGGCGGGCCTGAAATTCGACAAAACTGACCGTTACGGGAAGCCAATTTGAAGTCTCTGCCCCTGCATCAGCTGTACAAAGCCTGCGTCCTCAAAGACCTGCCATTCAAGACCACAAGGCAACTTGAGCCCCTGGCCGAAATTGTTGGCCAGAATCGCGCCCAGGAGGCGGTGCGCTTTGCCCTGGCCATGCCCCATGGCGGCTACAACGTCTACGCAGTTGGCCGGAATGGATTGGGCAAGCGGACCATGATGCTTCGCTATCTTGAGCATCATGTCGACACCCTGCAGCAAAGCCATGACTGGTGCTATGTCGCCAACTTCGAGGAGCCGCGCAATCCCAAGCTGTTACAGCTGCCGGGAGGCATGGGTACCCAGCTGAAGCAGGACATGGAAAAGCTGATGACCCGGCTGGTGAAAACGATCCCCCAGACTTTCGACAGCGACAGCTTTCTGGAACGCTCGGAGCAGCTGAAGAACGAATACGGTAAGAAGCAGGAAGACGAGCTGGCCAAAGTGGCCGCCCAGGCCAAACGGAAAAAAGTGAGCCTGACGGTGACTACACCCGGGGGCTATCGCCTGGTTGCCATGAATGGCGACGAGCCGCACACCGCAGAAAGCTTCCAGGCGCTGACCGAGGAACAGCGGGACAAGTTTGAGGACTCGATCAACAAGCTTGAGAAGAAGCTGCGCCAGGCACTGCGGAAAATGGCGGACTGGGAACAGGAGTATGCCGACAAACAGCAGGCCCTGAACCAGGAGACCCTGGAAGGTATCTCTGGCCATCAGATTGATGAGCTGGTGGAGAAATACCGTGAGCAGCCCGATGTGGTTGCATACCTGGAGGCAGTTCGCAAAGACCTGGTGGATAACCTGGATATCTTCCTGGAAGACGACGAGGAGCAGGCCGCCATCGCCTGGGCCGCGCTGGACAAGAGAATGCCCCGGCGCTACCTGATCAACGTGCTGGTGCACCAGAAAACCAATGAAGTACCGGTGGTGGTGGAAGATAATCCCACCTATCACAATCTGTTCGGCTACGTGGAAAACGTGACCTACAAGGGCACGGTCTTTACCGACTTCTCTCTGATTCGGGCCGGAAGCCTGCACCGGGCCAACGGTGGCTATCTGCTGATGGACGCCATCAAGGTGCTGGAGCAGCCGTTCGTATGGGATGGTCTGAAGCGGGCATTGCGATCAAAATCTATCCAGATCAACTCCCTGGAGCGGGAGCTGACCCTGTCCGGCACCATTTCCATCGAGCCGGAGGCGGTTCCCCTGAACGTCAAGATTGTGTTGTTCGGCGATCGGGAAACCTGGATGCTGCTGCAGGAATACGATTCTGAATTTGCCGAGCTGTTCCGGGTAACGGCGGATTTCGAAAACGAGATGTACCGCACCGAAGAAAGCCAGCTGCTGTACGCCAAGTTCATCTCCAGCCTTGTGGTTGAGAAGAAGCTGTTGCATTGCACCAACAAGGCGGTGGCTCGCATTATCGAGCATAGTGCCCGCATGGCGGACCATCAGGACAGGCTGTCGCTGCATGCCGCCGACATCGCCAACCTTTTGCGAGAGTCGGATTTCTGGGCCCGCCAGGCTGGTGCCAAGCTGATTTCTGAGGTACATGTGGAACGTGCGCTGGAGAGCGCCCGTTACCGCAGCAGTCGCATCCGTGATCAGTTCTATGATTCCATCCGGGACGGTTCCACTCTGGTGACCACCACGGGCACCTGCGTAGGTCAGGTAAACGCGCTTTCGGTTCTGTCCACCGGTGGCTTCGAGTTTGGTTTGTCCAATCGGGTGACCGCAAGCTGCTACTATGGTGATGGCGGAGTCATGGACATCGAGCGTGATGTGAAGCTGGGCGGCAATATCCACTCCAAGGGCGTGATGATTCTGAGTTCCTGGCTGGCTTCCCACTTTGCCGTGAACGATCCCATGCACCTGTCTGCCAGCCTGACCTTCGAGCAGAACTATGGCGAGGTGGATGGCGACAGTGCCTCGTTGGCGGAACTCTGTGCGCTGATTTCGGCCTTGTCCGGCATTCCCGTGCGCCAGGATCTGGCCATTACCGGCTCTGTTAACCAGTTTGGCGAGGTACAGCCGATTGGTGGCGTGAACGAAAAGGTGGAAGGCTTCTATGCCACCTGTGAGCTTAAAGGTGGTCTGACCGGCAGCCAGGGCGTCATCATTCCAACCACCAATGTCCAGAACCTGATGTTGGACAGCGAAGTGGTGCAGGCGGCCCGGGCAGGGCGGTTTGCGGTGTACCCGGTTGCCCGGGTGGAAGAGGCGATTACACTGTTACTGGGTAAGCCGGCGGGTAAAGCCGATGATAAAGGCAGGTACCCCAAGCAGAGTGTTTTTGGCATTATCCAGCAACGGCTCGAAAAAATGCGCGAGCATGAGCGGCAGGAACACGCCCGGGACGATCATAAAGATCCGTCCATTCACTGACCGGCACCATAATAAAACGGACAGGAGAGTACAGATCCATGACTGATATCCAGCAAACTGTGTACGTGGTAGAGGACGACGAAGCCGTTCGTGATTCACTGGAGTTGTTGCTGAAATCCGATAGCAAGCCGGTGAAAACCTACGAAAGCGCCAACGCCTTTCTGAAGGACTATTCCGACAAGATGGCCGGCTGCATCGTGCTGGATATCCGTATGCCCGGGATGGATGGCATGGAGCTGCAGAAGAAGCTTAACGACAAGCATTCGATTTTGCCCATCATCTTTGTGACCGGTCATGGCGATGTGCCGATGGCGGTGGACGCCATGAAAGAGGGCGCCGTGGATTTTATCCAGAAGCCCTACCGTGAAGAGGCTCTGCTGGAGAAAATCGAGGCGGCCCTGGAACAGGATCGGGAACAGCGTAAATCCCTGGACGAAAAACAGGAAATCATCCGCCGGGTGAAGAGCCTGACGCCCCGTGAGCGTGAGATCATGGATCGCATGATTGCCGGCCAGGCCAACAAGGTGATCGCCATTGAGCTGGAGATCAGCCAGCGTACCGTGGAGATTCACCGTTCCCGTGTCATGCACAAAATGGGTACCCATTCCCTGGCCCATCTGGTACGTATGGTCCTGTCCGTAAAGGACCTTATCGACTAGGACGGCCGGCACCGTCATTATGTCCGAACGTTTTTAACCGGCCGTATTTCTATGACTGAAACTGTCAGTGAGAACTCCGAGGTGACGGTTCTGTTGGTGGACGACAACCCGCAGAACCTCAAAGTCCTCTACGAGACCCTGAAAGACAAAGGCTACCGGTTGCTGATCGCCAACGAAGGCGAAAAAGCACTGGACCTTGCCCACCGGCACCACCCCGAAGTCATCCTTCTGGACATCATGATGCCGGAAATGGACGGCTATGAGGTGTGCGAGCGCCTGAAAGCCGATCCGCAAACGGCCGACTGCGCGGTGGTGTTTCTGTCGGCGCTGGATGATCTGCAGGCCAAGGTAAAAGGTTTCTCTCTTGGTGGCGCGGACTACATTTCCAAGCCGTTTCAGTCCCAGGAAGTGATTGCACGGGTGAAAACCCATGCCCAGGTGATCCGCCTTGAGCGTGAATTGCAGGCCCGCAACCGCGAGCTCCAGGGTGATCAGGTCCGGATTCTCAATTCCATCAGCGAGGGCATCTACGGCCTCGACGAGAATGGCATCATTGAATTTGCCAATCCCGCCGCGGGCATGATCATGGGCTGTCCGGTTGAAGACCTGATCGGCAAGAGCTTTTTTGAGCTGCATTTCTCGACTGCGGCAGATTCGGAAGACAACTTGCCGGTGATGGCCACCTGTCGGCAGGGTGTGGCCGAGAATCAGCGTGATATCCGCATGCTGCGGGCTGATGGTTCCGGTTTCCCCGCGGAGTATCGCTCAACGCCAAAACTGGATGACGAAGAACTCCACGGTGCGGTGGTGGTGTTCCGGGATATCACCACCGAGCTGGAAAACGAGCAGGCCCTGGAGGATGCCAGGGCCCTGGTTCAGGAGCAGCGCGACCAGCTGGCTCACACCTCCCGTTTGAGTACCATGGGCGAGATGGCGGCGGGTTTTGCCCATGAAGTCAATCAGCCACTGACGGCAATTACCAATTACGCCCGTGTGGCCAAGCGTATGATGGGCAAGGAGCAACCCGACCTGAATTTGCTGCAGGAAACCCTGGACAAGGTCGAGGCCCAGTCCCACCGCGCCAGCGAAATCATTCGCCGGATCCGGCGATTCATGAAAAAGCCTGCCACTGGCAAAGAAATACTCTCGGTTCCCGGCTTGCTGGAGGATACCCGCCAGTTTGCGGAAGTCGACATGCGCAACAACGAAGGTGGTATCGAGGTACAGGTAGAGGATTCGCTGCCGGATGTGCTGGCAGATCCCATACAGGTGCAGCAGGTGGCGCTGAACCTGATACGCAACGCCCTTGAAGCCACCCGCAGTGCCGGCGCCTCAACGCCGGTGGAAGTGAGTGCCCGCCGTTGCGGCGACCATTGCGTGCGGGTTCAGGTACGGGACCATGGCATAGGGGTCGCCGAGGAAGCCGAAGAGAAACTGTTTCATCCGTTTCATACCACCAAGGACGAGGGTATGGGCATCGGGCTGGCCACCTGCCGCTCATTGATTCAGGCTCAGGGCGGCGAAATCGGATACGAGCGACCGGACGATGGTGGCGCCTGCTTCTGGTTTACCCTGCCTGTTTCCGGAGCCGAAGGCGAGTCCTGCGCTCCGGAGGAATAAGCGCTACAGCCAGTCGATGCGCCCGGTCAGGTGCGGGGCATCGCCTTTGGCATTCAGTAACTGGAAATCCCAGCCATCCTTTCCGGTCTGCCAGTTGAGCATAGCGTTCCCCGGCAGCAGCAGGGGTTTCTTGAACTGGCAACTGGCCCGCACCGGGCCATCCTTCCAACCCTCCTGAGTCTCCAGCAGCGCCAATGCCCGTGCTTTGCTCCACATGCCATGGGCAATGGCCCGTGGAAAGCCGAAGGCTCTGGCGCTCAGGGCGTGCATGTGGATCGGGTTTCGATCCCCCGAGACTTTGGCGTATTGCCGGCCCAGGTTTTCCGGGGCCTTGATCGCTTCGGAGAATGGATAGGTTTCCAGATCCGGTTTCGGTTTTGAGCCGGCTTTACTGTGTCCGCTGGCCATCCGGTACAGGTTGGTGCTGACTTCCTCCCAGACCAGGCGCCCTGAGGCCCTGGCTTCCGTCACCAGGTCAAATTCCAGTCCCCGGCCGGTGCGTTGCTGGTTGCCCAGGATAACCCTGAGGTCCAGGTTTTCGCCTGCGGCCAGAGGGCGATGCTGGGTGATGCTGTTTCTCAGATGCACCAGGCCCAGCAACGGCAGCGGGAATGCGGGTTCGGTCAGCAGTTTCAGATGCAGGGGGAACGCCAGGATATGCGGCCAGGTCACTGGCAGCCGGGTTCCCGGATGAAAACTGCAGATTTTCAGATAATCACGGAGTGCAGGGGTGTCCGTGGTAACGCCCAGGAGGCTGGCCTCCAGTCTTGGAATCTGCACCGCTTCCGGGTTGTTCGTTCCGGATTTCGACAGCAGTGCCTTGCCGTACAGAGGCAAGAGGGCAGGAGGCGTGTGGTGATAAACCAGTGGCGCGGACATCGTAGCGTTCTCCTTGGTCGGCCCGGGGCCGGCGTCCATGTGCATGTCTTGATGGCAATGTGGTTTTATTCTGGGCATTGCCAATTTCTGGTACAACTGTGCGTCTGTGGCCTGATATGCTCTAATGTACGACGAAAGTCTGGCAAACCCGGCCAGATCTGGCATTGACCTGGCGTGCTCCGGGCCCTGTCCGGCGGGTCAAAGTAGTAACCAATAAATAAAAAAGCGGGATACTATGCAGGAACTACGTGATGCAGGCGTGATGCTGCGCCTGATATACGAGGCGATGAAGCGAAGAGGTATTGATACCGACGCTATCTTCAGCCGCCTTGGCGTTAACGAGCAGTACGTATACACGGATCAGCTACGGACTCCCCACAGCGCCCAGCTCTACTTCTGGCAGGCGGTGGAGGATGTTTCCGGTGACCCTGATGTTGGCTTGCACCTTGGGCCATTGCTCCCTGCCTACAAGGGGCAGGTGCTGGAATACCTGTTTCTGAGCAGTCCAACGTTTGGAGAGGGATTGCGCCGCGCTCAGAATTATCAGCGCTTGCTCAGCGATGCCGCCAACACCGATTTCTTCGTGGATGGTGATGAAGCCTGCATGGTTCTGGATACCGCCTCAGACGATGTTCGCCGTCTGAAACACTTCAATGAGTGTTTTGTTCAAGGCCTGATTACCTTCTTCAAATCCATTACCGACGGCAATTTCTACCCATCCCGGATTGAGTTCGAGCATGATCGGGAGCAGGGTCAGGACCATGTTCGTGAGGTGTTGGGGTGTGAGGTGGTGTTCGGTGCCGAGGAGAACCGGCTTTATTTCCCCGCCGAATTGCTGTCCCATGCATCGCCTCATGCGGAACCCGAACTGTTGGCCCTGCATGAACGCTTCGCCAGTGAGCAGGTGGCCCGGCTCGAGAAGAAGGACATTGTTGGCCAGGTGGAGCGCATCATTGCGGAATTGCTCGACAGCGGCGAAGTCACGCTTGATGCCGTGGCTGAGCGTTTGGGGATCAAGCCCCGGACCCTGCGCACCCGGCTGACCGAGGCCGAGACCAGTTTCAATCAGGTATTGGCGGATTTCCGCTATCGTCTGGCCCGGCAGTTATTGGCCACCACCGATGAGTCCATCGATGAGATCGTCTACCTGACCGGGTTTTCCGAACCCAGCACGTTTTATCGGGCGTTCAAGCGTTGGTCCGGTATGACACCGATCGAATACCGCAAGACGGCCCAGGGCAAGGATGCGATGGTTGATGCCATGTAAGTGGCCTTTCAGAAAAGCCTGAAAAAAGTTTGGCAAAATCGTTGACATAAACGAGGGCCTCTTTATAATGCGCCCTCGTTGTCACAGAGCAGTCGCAAGACAGCTCAGGCAGCTACGCGGAGCGGTAGTTCAGTTGGTTAGAATACCGGCCTGTCACGCCGGGGGTCGCGGGTTCGAGTCCCGTCCGCTCCGCCATTTTTACCTCCCCCCTTAAGTGTTGTCAGTTTTCCTTGTTCCTAAGAATCTTTCGATGCTCTCCCGGGCTGATGCCATGCCATCGCTGGTATGCCTTGTGGAATGCCGGTGGATTGGCAAAGCCAAGTAGCCAGGCAATTTCTGCCAGCGAGCTGTCGGTTTCCTTCAAGTAATCCCATGCCAGTTGTTGGCGGGTATCGTCCAGTAATTGCCGGAATCCACTGCCTTCTTCGGCCAGCTGTCGTTGCAGTGTCCAGGCTGTCAGGCCCATTTTGGCCGCCAGAGCTTCCAGTGACACCTTGCCACCCACCAGTAATGGCGCCATGTGATGGCGGGCGCGATCGGTAATTCTCCACCCTCGCTGGATTCGCTGCAGTTCCTGTTCGCACAGGCTCACCAGTTTCTCATTCATGCCTCTCTGCGCCTGCGCCGGTACCAGCTCCCAGATTGTGTCCTTGATCTGGATATCGTTTGCCGGAGCCCCGAATTCTACCGGGCATCGGAACCAGCTCTCGAACAGGTCGTCCTGGCCAATGGATGGGTACTCAATGCGGACACGCTCCAGTACATCGTAGCGGCCGGTCATGTGTCGAATCAGTTGGGTCCAGGCGGCCAGCACGGAATCCACCACAAAATAGTTGTAGTGGTTGTAGGGGCGAATGGAATAGAAGCTTACGGTTTTCAGTGCGCGCTGAAAGCTGGGGGCGCCACGGGAATTATGGCTGGTGAGGAGTGAATATCGCACCAGCAATTCAAGCGCCCCGGCGACTGTCCCGGCGGTTTCGGCGGCAAGCCCCGCCATGCCAGCGTCGACCGGGCGAGACAGTGCCCCCATGCGCAGCCCCAGCGCCGGATTCCCCGTGGCTTTGATAGCGGCGTGCCCCAGTCGCATGAATCTTGGGATGCTGATGCGGGCATCAACGGCCGCCTGTTCCGGAGCGCTCAGGTGGAACCGTGCTTTCAGCTGTTCCGGATCTCCGCCTTCGGCAGCAACGGCCCTCAGCAGTACGGAGACATAGAGCAGGCTGATATCGCCCAGGGCATTCCGGGCCGGCGTTCGGGATTTGATCATAGGCTTATTATCAATGTTGTTCAGGGATAATCAAATGTTGTTTTTGGATATTGTTGGCAGTGGTCAGGCTCGGTAGTGTTATGCCCATAACAAATGGGCGTATGTCCCGATACCTGATCAGATGAGGAGAATTCCATGACCACTGCTTCCGGCGAGAGCAAATACCCCAATCTTCTGAAGCCTCTGGATCTGGGCTTTACCACGTTGCGCAACCGTACCCTGATGGGGTCCATGCATACCGGCCTTGAGGAAGTGAAAAACGGTTTTGAACGCCTGGCTGCTTTCTACGCGGAACGCGCCCGTGGCGGCGTTGGTCTTATCGTGACTGGTGGTATTGGCCCGAATACGGAAGGTGCGGTATTCCAGCATGCGGCCAAGATGAATACCGAGGAAGAGTCCGACAAGCACAAGATCATCACCAAGGCGGTTCACGACGAAGGTGGCAAGATCTGCATGCAGATTCTGCATGCTGGCCGCTACGCCTACTCTCCGGAGCTGGTGGCACCCTCTGCTATTCAGGCGCCCATCAACCCTTTCAAACCCAGGGAGCTGGACGAAGCCGGTATCCAGAAGCAGATCGACGATTACGTGAATTGCGCCGCTCTCGCGCAGCGGGCCGGCTATGACGGCGTCGAGATCATGGGCTCTGAAGGCTACTTCATCAACCAGTTTATCGTGGCCCATACCAATCACCGTACAGACCAGTGGGGCGGCAGCTACGAGAACCGCATTCGTCTGCCGCTGGAGATCGTGCGCCGGGTGCGTGAGCGAGTGGGTGAGAACTTTATTATTATCTACCGGTTGTCCATGCTGGATCTGATTGAAGACGGCAGCACCTGGGAAGAAGTGGTTCACCTGGCCAAGGAAATCGAGAAAGCCGGGGCCACCATTATCAACACCGGTATCGGCTGGCACGAAGCCCGTGTTCCGACCATTGCCACCTCGGTGCCCCGGGCTGCATTTACCAAGGTAACAGCGCGCCTGAAGGGCGAGGTCAGCATTCCCCTGGTGACCACCAACCGGATTAACATGCCGGATGTCGCCGAAAAAGTCCTGGCGGACGGCGATGCCGACATGGTCTCCATGGCCCGGCCGTTCCTGGCCGATGCTGAGCTGGTGCTGAAGGCGGAGCAGGATCGTGCCGACGAGATCAATACCTGCATCGGCTGTAACCAGGCTTGCCTGGACCATACCTTCAGCGGCAAGCTGACCTCCTGCCTGGTCAACCCGCGGGCCTGCCATGAAACCGAGCTGGCTTACGTTAAAACGGCGCAGCCCAAGTCCATCGCGGTAGTCGGTGCCGGCCCTGCGGGCCTGGCGTTTTCCACCGTGGCCGCGGAGCGTGGTCACAAGGTGACCCTGTTTGATGCCGGCAGTGAAGTCGGTGGCCAGTTCAACGTGGCCAAGCGTATTCCGGGTAAGGAAGAATTCTACGAAACCCTGCGTTATTTCCGGAAAATGCTCGACAAGACCGGGGTCGATGTACGTCTGAATACCCGGGTTTCCGCCGAGGAACTCAAAGCGGGTGGTTTCGATGAAGTGGTTCTGGCTACTGGTGTGGAACCCCGCACTCCGGATATCGAGGGCATTGATCGCCCGAACGTTATCGGTTACCTCGACGCCCTGTTGGAGCGCAAGCCGGTGGGCCAGCGAGTGGCGGTGATCGGTGCCGGTGGTATCGGTTTTGATGTGTCCGAGTTTATTGTCCACAAGGGCGATTCTCCCTCGCTGAACACCGAACACTTCATGAAGGAGTGGGGTGTGGATCTGTCGGTAGAGCATCGTGGCGGTATCCAGGGCGTTACAGCGGAAGTGCCGGCCCCGGCTCGCGAGGTCTATCTGCTGCAGCGTAAAGCTTCCAAGGTGGGCAAGAATCTGGGCAAGACCACGGGCTGGATTCACAGAACCTCGCTGAAGAATCGCCATGTGCAGATGGTGCCGGGGGTGACCTATCGCAAGATTGACGATGAAGGTCTGCACATCACGGTGACGCCGAAAGGCGCAGAGCAGGGTGAGGACAAAGTTCTGCCGGTGGATACCATCATTGTGTGTGCCGGTCAGGAACCTCTTCGCGAGCTGCAGGCGGGTGTCGAGGCGGCAGGCATTCCGGTGCACCTGATTGGTGGCGCCGATGTGGCGGCCGAGCTGGATGCCAAACGGGCCATTAACCAGGGCAGCCGACTCGCTGCGGAGATTTGATCACAAATCGTTGCAGTTTTTCTCTGTGCTTCGGCACTTGTCTGGCTAGACTATGTCGGAAAGTGTTTGAATTGGAACCAAAGGGCGCTGGCGAGCGTCCGGAACTGAGATTCCCGGGGCACGGAGAAGGTTGATGGTAAATGCCAGCCAGGCCGCTGAAGGTTATTCGGCGGTATTTTTTATGGACGGTAGCCAGGTTGCCCGGCAGATGAGGCTGTCGGAATTTGGCGCTTTCCTGGATGGCTATGTCGGTCTGTCAGACCTGGCCGAAACTGATGTCCGGGCGGTTCTCGTCAATCTCAGCTCCGATCTGAATGTTCGTTCTCTGGTGTTCTTCCGCATCTGGTTTGATGAGGAAGGGCGCGCAGACAGCCACTGGAATGTCCCCATTGAAGCGCTGGCTGAGCGGGGCGCCAAAGGCCCCAACATGGGGGGCGGACCCATCCAGCTGGTGTGTCGCAGTCAGTGCCCGGATCCAGAGTTTGCCAATGAACTCTGGGATCCGGATATGACTCCCGGAAACAATCATTTCCAGATGATCCGCAAGGCGGTCGACGCCAATTCCCTCCGTTTCCAGAAAATTGAACCGGAAGAAGAGAATATCCCGGTACTCACCGCCACGGCCGCTCAATCCGACAGCGACAACGGTAGCCGGGACCGCGCGCGTCTGGCTCAGGTGCTGCGTGAGCAGCGGCTCAGAATCAAGACGCTCCAGAGCGTCCATCGGGATTCACTGGCTGACCTTCAGCGTGAGCATCGCAATGAAATGCAGGGGCTGCGCAGTGAGCTGGCGGACCTGGAGCAGCGACACGAACGCCTGAAACTGACCAACGAGCAGTTGAAAAAACGCCTGTCCCAGCGCAATGAGCAATACCTGAGCATGCAGGAGAAAATGGCGGAGGGCAGTGCCGAACAAGGCAGGGAAGATGCCAACGCCAATGCCGAGACGGTGTTGTTGCGGGAACAGTTGGAGCGCAAACAACGGGAGCTGGAATTGCGTGACGACAAGATCGTGGCTCTGGAGCAGGAGAACCATGAACTCCGCCATCGCCAGCCTCCGGAAGATTCCCTGCTGGAGCAGCTGCGCACCCAGGCGGTATTCCTGGTGGCCTACCACCCCGGTGTCGGGCATATTACTTTGCCCTACGAAGACATCGACACTTACTTCGGGAACCCACTGGCCTATGCCGCAGAGCGCTGTGGCATGAATGAGCCAGCCTATCGGGAATGGCTTGCCCACTATGAACACCCCGTATGCAAACATGTTGATGACGAAGGCAAAGCCTGTGGCGAGCCCATCATGCGCGTGACCCAGCCTGCCGAATTCGAGCCCGGACAGGACGATCGCTGCGACCAGCACAAGGACTGACCGGTATCTTTTTTCAGAATCTGCCCGAGTTTCGTTAAACTGTTTCCTGTTTCATTCAGAGACCACGGGACACTTCATGGACCAGTTCAGGAATATCGGCATCGTCGGGCGCATGGGTAGCGTCAAGGTGGTGGAATCTTTACGGCAGCTCAAGCAGTACCTTACCGCCAACAATTACCATGTGATCATCGAGGAAGACACTTCCACCATGATTCCGGGCCATGGTCTGCAGGTGGCCAGCAAGAAGCTCCTGGGTGAGATCTGTGATCTGGTGATCGTGGTCGGGGGCGATGGTAGCCTGCTGGGCGCCGCCAGGGAGTTGGCCAAGTCCAAGATTCCGATTCTTGGCGTGAATCGCGGCCGACTGGGGTTTCTGACCGATATCTCGCCGTCAGATCTTGAAGAGCGCCTGGCCCGGGTTCTTGAGGGCGATTACATCGAAGAGTCCCGGTTTTTGCTGGATGGTCACGTTGAGCGCAATGGCCAGCCATTGGGGTATGGCTCGGCACTCAACGATGTGGTTCTGCATCCGGGCAAATCCACGCGCATGATTGGCTTTGATCTGTTTATCGACGGTCATTTCGTCTACAGCCAGCGTTCAGATGGTTTGATTGTGGCGACGCCGACCGGCTCTACAGCCTACTCCCTGTCGGCTGGTGGCCCGATTATGCATCCGAAGCTGGATGCGGTGGTGCTGGTGCCCATGTTCCCCCACACCCTGAGCAGTCGGCCGATCGTGGTGGATGGTAAAAGCGAGATCAAACTGGTGATCGGCGAAACCAATGAGACCTATCCACAGGTCAGCTTCGATGGTCAGATGAACATTGCCTGTGCCCCGGGGGATATCATCAGAATCACCAAAAAACCATTCAAGATCCGTCTGATTCATCCCACCGATCACAATTTTTACGCGACCTGCCGGGACAAGCTGGGCTGGGCAAGCGAAATAGCAGCGAGTTGATCATGGCGGCAATCAAGACAACCGCACATCGCGGCTACGACGTTATTGGTGACATCCACGGCTGCGCCCATACCCTGGAGCGATTGCTGGAGCAGATGGGGTATCGGAAGCGGAACGGCATTTACCAGCACCCCAGCCGGCAGGCCATTTTTATCGGCGATATTATTGATCGTGGGCCGAGAATCCGGGAAGCGTTGCACCTGGTGCGTGACATGGTGGAACATGGCTTTGCCCGAATTGTCATGGGCAACCACGAGTACAACGCACTGGGTTACTGCACCCGGGCACGGCCAGGCAGCGGCAAGAAATTTCTGCGGGAACACAATGCCCGCCACGATCGGCTGATCAAGGAAACCCTTGAGCAGTTTGATGCGTATCCACATGAATGGAACGAGTTTCTGGAGTGGTTTTATAGCATTCCGCTGTTCATTGATGAGGATGGCTTCCGCGTGGTGCATGCCTGCTGGGATCAGACCCTGATTGATCAGTTCCGCCAGAGCCAGGGCGGCGCCTGTATCGACGAGGATTTCCTGCACGCCTCGGCGGCCATCGAATCCTTTGCCGGGCAGGTGATGGACACCCTGCTGCGCGGAACCGACCTGCGCCTGCCGGAGGGGATGTCGATTACCGGTCGGGATGGCTACGTCCGGCAGTTCTTCCGTACCAAGTTCTGGGCAGACGACCCGCAAACCTATGCAGATGTGGTGTTCCAGCCGGACCCGCTGCCGCCGGAGGTGGCCAGCAGGACTTTGCGCGAGGAGGAGCGCAAGCAGCTGATTACCTATCCACTGGACGCACCACCGGTGTTTGTCGGGCATTACTGGATGGAGGGTGCCCCTGCTCCGCTCAAGCACAATGTGGCGTGTATTGATTTCAGCGCCGTGAAGTATGGCAAATTGGTGGCCTATCGGTTTGATGGGGAAAAAGTGCTCTCTTCGGACAAATTTGTCTGGGTTGATGTTGACCGGCCGGAGCAGCCCGATTACCCGACCAGCGAAGATAGTGTCGCCCGCTAACACCAGAGAGGTAGTTTTGGATAGTCCGTCGTCTTCTCCGATCACTCCTGGCGGCCGCTGGCAGCCGGCGCCCCGTCATGCCCCTTTTGTCATTGGCGTCATCGTGGTTGCCGTGGTGATGGTATGGCTGACCGGCATGGGGCAGAGCAATTTTGCCGCCGCTATGATGATTGTCGACCCCCGGCCGTTCAGCTGGGATACCTTCAGCACACTGGCAGGGCGCCTGGAAGCGCTCTCTATCACCCTTTCGGGAGGCCAGGTCTGGAGGCTGCTGACGCCGGATTTCCTGCATTTCAGCTGGACCCATATCATCTTCAACTCGGTGATGCTCTGGTTCCTGGGCAGTCAGATCGAATGGATGGACGGCCGGCCACGGCTGGTAGGACTGTTTCTGGTCACCAGTCTGGCGTCCAATCTTCTACAGTATCTGGTGTCCGGCCCGCTGTTCGGCGGGCTCTCGGGGGTGGTGTACGGTATTCTCGGTTATTGCTGGTTGAGCCAGCGAAGACTGCCGCGTTTCCAATTCCCGCCGGCACTCGTGACCTTTGCGCTGGTGTGGATGATCATTGGCTTTACGCCAGTGCCGGAGATGATTGGCGTGGGTCGCATGGCCAATGAGGCACACCTGGGCGGTTTTCTGGCCGGGTTGGCGATGGCGGCGATCATGCCTCCTCGTCGATACCGACGCTGAAACAAAAAAAAGCCCCACCAAAAGGTGAGGCTGTTAAAAGAGCTTTTAGCTCCTGATGAGAGAGACCAAATGATACGACCGTTGTCATTTGGTGAATTAATGATAATCGTTATCATTTTTAATTGTCAAACGGTCTTGGCATTTTTTTATATGAAGAAACGTTCAGGAGGCGGGAATGACATACGAAGAACTGATTGAGCGGCTGGACCCGACGGTTTACCGCAACCTGAAACGGGCCATTGAGCTTGGCAAATGGCCAGATGGTCGCGCGTTGACCCGTGAGCAGCGCGCTATCAGCCTGGAAGCGGTGATTTATTATGAAGAGAAGCACAACGTGCCGGAAGAACAGCGAGTGGGATACCTGGACCGTGGCGAGAAAGCCGGTACCGCTTGCGATCCGTCTGTGCAGTTCCGCAAAGATCGCCAGGGCAACAACGATGTGGACCCCGATCAGTTTGTTGAGGTCAAGGTTTGAGCGAATCCATTGATGTAACCGGCCGGCTTCGTAAGATGCCGGCCGAGGCCGGCGACCCGGTGGCCTATAACCTGGCCATCGGCGACAACCGCATTACCCTGAATGACCTTATTGGTCATAAGGTCCGGCTGAATTTTGATGGCGTGATTCGCTGTATTCATTGCGATCGCACCACCAAAAAGAGTTTCAATCAGGGCTACTGCTATCCGTGTTTCCGAAAGCTGGCCGCCTGCGACAGCTGCATCATGAGCCCGGAAAAATGCCACTATCACCTGGGTACCTGCCGGGAGCCGGAGTGGGGCGAGGCCAACTGCATGGTGGAGCATGTAGTGTATCTGGCCAATTCCAGCGGCTTGAAAGTGGGTATTACCCGGGCCTCCCAGGTGCCGACCCGCTGGATTGACCAAGGGGCGGTAACGGCGATACCGATGCTGCGGGTCGCCAGCCGTTACCTGTCTGGTCTGGTGGAAGTGGCGTGCAAGAACCACGTGGCCGACCGCACCAACTGGCGAGCCATGCTAAAGGGTGATGTGCCGGAGCTGGATCTGGTGCACGAGCGTGAGCGCCTGTTGGACTTGATCGCAGACGACCTGGCGCAATTGCGGGCGCAGCATGGTGAAGACAGCATACGAATTGTGGACGAAGCCACACTTGGGCTGGGTTATCCGGTTCAGGTATGGCCGGCCAAGGTGAAAACCCATAATCTGGACAAAACGCCGGAAGTGGAAGGCTTGCTGGAAGGTATCAAAGGCCAGTATCTGATGCTCGACACCGGTGTAATCAATATCCGCAAGTTTACCGGCTATGAAGTCCGGTTCCGGGTTCTTGACTGAATCCGCCATGTCTTTTCTCTGGAGAGTATGAATGCGAACCAACCAGCCACAAACCATTTACCTGAGTGAATACAAGGTTCCTGCGTATCTGGTTGATCAGGTGGATCTGCGTTTCGAATTATTTGAAGACGGCGCCCGTGTGCACAGTACCCTGACGGTGCGCCGCAACCCGGACTCCGGGGAGAGCGCTGCCCCTCTGTTTCTGCACGGTGATAGTCTGCAACTGGAATCGGTTGCCCTGAATGGCTCGCCTCTACGCACCGGTGAGTTCGAAGACCGTGGCGATGCGCTGGTCGTTCCCTCGGTGCCGGAAAAATTCGAGCTGCAGGTAGTGACCTGGATCGAACCTCAGAACAACACCCGGCTGGAAGGTTTGTACAAGTCCTCCGGTATGTTCTGCACTCAGTGCGAGGCGGAAGGGTTTCGCTGCATTACCTTCTATCCGGACCGGCCGGATGTCATGGCACGCTTCCGTACCCGTATCGAGGCAGACAAAAGCGCCTATCCCGTGCTGCTTTCCAATGGTAACCCGGTGGATAACGGCGAGCTGGAAAACGGTCGCCATTTTGTCACCTGGGAAGACCCGTTCCCCAAGCCGGCTTACCTCTTTGCCCTGGTAGCCGGAGACCTGGTGGAGAAAAAAGATACCTTCACCACCTGTTCCGGCCGCAACATTGATCTGCGGATGTATGTCGAGCCCCGCAACGCGAAGAAGTGTGATTTCGCGATGGATGCCCTCAAGCGTTCCATGCGCTGGGACGAAGATGTCTACGGGCGGGAGTACGACCTGGATATCTTCATGATCGTGGCGGTGGACGACTTCAACATGGGCGCCATGGAAAACAAAGGGCTGAATATTTTCAATTCTTCCTGTGTACTGGCCAGTCAGGAGACTGCCACGGACGCCGCCTTCCAGCGTATCGAGGCCATCGTCGCCCACGAATACTTCCATAACTGGTCCGGCAACCGGGTAACCTGCCGCGACTGGTTTCAGCTGAGCCTGAAAGAGGGTTTTACGGTGTTCCGGGATTCCCAGTTCTCTGCCGATATGGGATCGCCGACTGTGAAACGAATAGAGGATGCCACCCTGCTGCGCACAGCACAGTTTGCTGAGGATGCCGGCCCCATGGCCCACCCGGTGCGCCCGGCGTCTTACATGGAGATCTCCAACTTCTATACCCTGACCATCTACGAAAAGGGTGCCGAAGTGGTTCGGATGATCCACAACCTCCTTGGTGACGAGATGTTCCGTAAGGGCAGCGATCTGTACTTCCAGCGCCATGACGGGCAGGCGGTCACCACCGATGATTTTGTTCGCGCTATGGAAGACGCCTCCGGGCGGGACCTGGGCCAGTTCCGGCTATGGTATGAGCAAGCCGGCACGCCGGTGGTTTCGGTGTCTGATGAGTACGACGAGTCGAGCGGTATCTATCGGCTTACCGTGCGCCAGAGTATTCCTGACACGCCAGGCCAGACCGGCAAGAAGCCACAGCATATTCCGTTTGCCATCGGCCTCCTGGGCGCTGACGGCCAGCCTCTGCCCTTGCAACTGAGTGGTGAGAGTGGCGAAGCGCCTCTGGAGCGGGTGCTGGAGCTGAGCCAGGCGGAACACTGCTTTGAGTTTGAGGACCTGTCGGAGCGCCCGGTACCTTCTCTGCTGAGAGATTTTTCTGCCCCCGTGCGGGTGCACTACCCCTGGACGCGGGAGCAACTACTGTTCCTGATGAGCCATGATCCGGACGGTTTTAACCGCTGGGACGCAGGTCAGCGCCTGGCCGTGGACGTTATTCAGTCTCTGGTGGGGGCTCCGGAGTCTGCCGGGGTGGAGCCGCGCCTGGTGGATGCTTATCGGTCGTTGCTGCAGGACAGCGAGCTGGATCAGGCTCTGATGGCAAAGATGCTGCAGTTGCCTTCAGAGGCCTATCTCATTGAGCTGGCGGAGCAGGCTGATGTTGCTGCCATTCACCAGGCCCGTGAAAAGGTGCTTGGTTATTTGGCTGAAGGCCTGCGGGATGAACTCATGGTCTGTTATCGGCGCAACGCCGGGCAGGGCGATTACCAGCTGACGCCTGAGGCCATTGCCCGCCGCAGTCTCCGTAACACCGCGCTGGGCTGGTTGCTGCATATTGGTGATCAGGAAGCGCTGGCGCTGGCCAAAGAGCAGTTCCGGGGCGCTGATAACATGACGGATCGGCTCGGCGCACTGCGAGCCCTGGTGAATTCTGATTTTGCGGAAGACCGTACCGAGGCCCTGGAGGCGTTCTACCAGCAGTTCAGCGACGACCCGCAAGTGGTGGAGCTGTGGTTCTCGGTTCAGGCCTCAAGCGACCGCGCAGGTCAGCTGCCGCAGATCCGACAGTTGCTCGACCACCCGGCGTTTGACTGGAAGAACCCGAACAAGGTGCGCTCTGTGGTGGGTGCCTTTGCGGCCCAGAACCTGGCGGCTTTCCACAACCCCGACGGCAGCGGTTATGAGTTCCTTGCCGAGCAGGTATGCCGGCTGGATGACAGCAACCCCCAGATTGCGGCGCGACTGGTGGCACCGTTGACCCGCTGGCGCAAGTTTGCACCCGGGTACAGCAAGCAGATGAAATCGGCGCTGGAGCGGATTCGCGATAAAGCTGAGTTGTCCCGAGACGTGTATGAAGTAGTACACAAGAGCCTGGCAGACTAACGCCAGCGCTCGGCCCCGCGCCTGATGCCGCGGGGCCTCTGTCTGGCTGTGATTGTAAAGCCGTCGTCACAGCCGGGTACAAAATCGCACTTTCGGTCGATAGACAATGTTGCCGGATCGGCTAATCTGTCAGAAAGTCTGCGATTGCATCAGACGATAACAAAAAAAGCCCACAGAGGCTTCCAGACGGATTTAAGGTTGCACAATGAGATACAACAAGAACGTATTGTTTGGCGGGGTGCTGGCTTTGTCCTTCGCTGCTTCGCCATTACAGGCGGCAGTGTCTGCATCTGAGGCAGCGCGCCTTGGCCAGGATCTAACTCCATTTGGTTCACCCAAAGCCGGTAATGACGCCGGCACCATTCCGGCATGGGATGGTGGCCTGACCGAGCCACCGGCGGGTTACGAAGGCAGCGGACAGCACCATATCAATCCGTTCCCGGACGACGAAGTGCTGTTTACCATCACCGCATCCAACATGGATCAGTACAGCGAGTACCTGACTGATGGTGTCCGGGCGATGCTGGAAACCTACCCGACCACCTTCCGCATACCCGTGTATCAATCCCGGCGCACCCACGCGGTGCCCGAATGGGTGGCTGAAAACATCCGTAAGAACGCGGTGAATGCCGAGATTGTGGGTGAGGCAGAGGGTATTGAGGGTGCCTTTGGTGGCTATCCTTTCCCGATTCTTCACGGCAATAACGAAGAAAAGGCCTGGCAGGTAATCTGGAACCACCTGACCCGTTGGCGCGGTGTGTCTGTCACCCGGCGCTCCAGTGAGGTGGCGGTTCAGACCAACGGCGACTACAGCCTGGTGACCTCTCAGCAGGAAGCGTTCTTCAACTTCTACAACCCTGAGGGTGGTGAAGAAGATCTGGACAACGTGATCTTCTACTATCTGTCGTTCACTCAGTCGCCACCCCGTCTTGCCGGTGGCGCCATTCTGATTCACGAAACCCTGAACCAGATCATTAATCCGCGCAATGGCTGGGGCTATAACGCTGGTCAACGTCGTGTCCGCCGTGCTCCGAACCTGGGCTACGACTCCCCGATTGCGGCAGCAGATAACCTGCGCACCGCTGATGACACCGATATCTTCAACGGTGCCATGGACCGCTATAACTGGAATTATGAGGGCGTTCGGGAAATCTATATTCCCTATAACAACTACCGCATCGGTGAGAAGGGAATCCCTTACTCTGAAATTCTGGGTATGTCCCACCTCAATCCGGATCTGACCCGCTGGGAGCTGCACCGCGTGCACGTGGTCGAAGCTACTCTGAAAGATGGTGAGCGGCATATCTATGGCAAGCGTCGCTTCTATGTCGATGAAGATAGCTGGAATACCGTGTTGCTGGATCAGTACGACGGCCGGGGAAATCTGTGGCGTGTGACCATGGGCATTCCCAAGAATTACTACGAGTTGCCGGGCGTGTGGACAGTGCTTGATGTGTATCACGATCTTCAGGCGCGCCGGTATCACGTGCTCGGCCTGGATACCGAAGAGCCGAACACCCGGGTATTCACAGATGATGTACCGAACAAACGGTACTTCTCGCCGGCGTCTTTGCGCAGGCGAAGTGTACGCTGAGGCTTCGGCGCCGGTTTGATCCGGCGCCTGAGGCCACAAGCAGGATGTCGACCGGCGGCCCAGGGGGCTGCCGGTTTGTTTGCGAAGGCTGCTGCCGAAAGTGCAGCAGGCGCATCAGGATTTAACCAACGTAAAGGCAATCTGAATGGCTAAAAGGTTCATGTGCGAGACACTGGGAACTGCCTGCCTTGGCCTCTCTATGGCACTGGCAGCTCCAGCGGCATTTGCACTCGCGGATATTATCGAGACACCGGCGAGGCCAACAGAACTGGCTCCCCAGTCACTACTGACCGACGCAACCCGGGCAGGCGACCGGATCGTGTCAGTGGGTGAGCGTGGGCACGTAATCTACTCCGACGATCAGGGCCAGTCCTGGGCGCAGGCCGAAGTGCCTGTCGCGGTAACGCTGACCGCTGTGGATTTCGGCACCGAGCAGCATGGCTGGGTCGTAGGGCACAGCGGTGTTGTGCTGCATTCCAGCGACTCCGGGGAGACCTGGGAACTGCAGCTCGATGGTATTCAGGCCGCCGAGCTGGTAATTGCCAGCAAGGAAGACCAGATTGCTGAGCTGGAAGAGCGTATTGAACAGGCTCCGGAAGAAGAGAAGGCTGACCTGGAATGGGCGCTTGACGATCTGTTCTTCGCCCTCGAAAACACCCAGGCAGATATGGAAATCGGGCCGGTTAACCCGTTCCTTGATGTCTGGTTCGAAGACGAGAACCACGGTTTTGTGGTGGGTGCCTATGGCATGATTCTGCGAACCCGGGATGGTGGGCAGACCTGGGAAGACTGGGCGCCGAAACTCGATAACCCAACCAACTTCCACTACAACAGCATCACCGAGGTAGCCGGTGGCGCGCTGGTGGTGGTCGGTGAAGCTGGTCAGATTCACGTTTCTGTTGACGGCGGCGAATCCTGGGAGAAGCGGGAAAGCCCATACGATGGATCCCTGTTTGGCGTCACCGGAACCGGGCAGGTGAACGAGGTGCTGGCGTTCGGCTTGCGGGGCAATACTCTGCTGTCGACCGATCTTGGCCGTAGCTGGACCATGGTGCCCAATGAAGGCGGCGCCACCCTGAATAATGCGGCGGTCGCCGAAGATGGACGCATTACCCTGGTGGGAAATGGCGGCGCAGTGCTGATGAGCACCAACAATGGTGAAAGCTTCCGCCCCTACTTCCGCAATGACCGGGAAGGTGTCATGGGTGTGGTTCCATTGCCGGGAACCAATCTATTGCTGGTCGGCGAGGGCGGTGTCGAGATTACCGACGCTCGCGGCCGGAACCTGAATTAACGCCCTGGTGTGGCATCAACGGATTAATGGATAGAGGGTTTTTTTAATGTCTGACCCGATGCATGACAGGGGTGAACATTACCTGACAACGCCCAAGGCGGAACCGTTCCTTGAGCGTTTACTTTTCAACAACCGGGCGCTGATCCTGATCGCCTTTTTTGTGCTGACGCTGTTTCTTGGCTACAACGCCATCAAAATTCAGCCGGATGCCAGTTTTGAGCGGATGATTCCGCTGGAACATCCGTACATCGTCAATATGCTGGATCACCGGGACGACCTGGACAACCTGGGTAACTTTGTCCGGATTGCGGTTGCCGTGGAAGAAGGCGACATCTTTACTGCCGAATACATGGAAACCCTCAAGCAGATCACCGATGAGGTGTTCTATCTGAATGGGGTGGACCGTTCCGGCCTGAAAACCTTGTGGACATCGAACGTTCGCTGGGTGGAGGTTACCGAGCAGGGCTTCCAGGGCGGTACGGTTATTCCGGATGGCTACGATGGCTCCCGGGAGAGTCTGGAGCAGTTGCGCCAGAACGTATTGCGTTCGAACGAAGTGGGCCGTCTGATATCAGACAACTTCAAGTCCACGATTGTGTATGCACCCCTGTATGAGAAAAATCCGGAAACTGGTGAGGCTCTGGATTACGCAGCATTCTCCCGTGAGCTGGAAGAGAAGATCCGGGAGAAGTACGAAGCGCAGAATCCGAACGTCAATATTCACATTGTTGGTTTCGCCAAGAAAGTCGGTGACCTGATTGAAGGTATCGGCTCCATTGCCTGGTTCGCCGGCATTACCATTCTGCTGACCACGCTGCTGCTGTTCTGGTATTCCCGCTGCATCGCCGGAACCCTGGTGCCGATCTTTACCTCAATCATTGCCGTGTTCTGGCAGTTGGGGGCCCTGCGGCTGCTGGGCTATGGCCTGGATCCATACTCGGTACTGGTGCCGTTTCTGGTGTTCGCGATCGGTATCAGTCATGGGGTTCAGATCGTTAATGCCATGGCGGTTGAGTCGGCCAAGGGTTTCGATGCCGTCACCTCAGCTCGTCTGGCGTTCCGGGCTCTTTATATTCCGGGCATGCTGGCGTTGATTTCTGACGCTGTCGGCTTCCTCACGCTGGTGTTTATCGAAATCGACGTTATTCGTGATCTGGCTGTGGCGGCCGGTCTGGGTGTGGCGTTTGTCATCATCACCAACCTGGTGCTGCACGTTCTGATCATGTCCTACATTGGCATCTCCAAAGGCGGTGTTCAGCATGTTCAGAATCATGGTGAAAAGCAGGACCGCAAGTGGCGGGTCATGTCCTACTTCTCCCATCCGGGGGTTGCGCCGATTTCCCTGCTGATCGCGGTGATCGGCCTGGGGCTGGGCATGTACTACAAGCAGGACCTGAAAGTGGGTGACCTGGACCAGGGGGCGCCCGAATTGCGCCCGGATTCCCGCTACAACAAGGATAACGCCTACATCATCAACAATTATTCCACCAGTGCAGACGTGCTTGTGGTGATGGTGAAGACCCCGGAAGAACAATGTACCCAGTACAACGTACTCCGGGCCATGGACAGTCTGCAGTGGGAACTGCAGAACACCCCGGGTGTGCAGAGCTCCGCCTCCCTGGCTGATGTCTCCAAGCTGGTTACGAAGGCTCTGAACGAGGGTAACTGGAAGTGGTACGAGATTTCCCGCAACCAGACCATCATCAATGCGTCTATCCGGGAAGCCCCGGCAGGATTGATCAACACCAACTGTAGCCTCACGCCGGTTCTGGTGTTCCTGGAAGATCACAAGGCGGAAACCCTGGAAACCGTGGTCGAGCGGGTAGAGCAGTTCGCCGATGCTAACAGCAACGAGGAGCACACCTTCCTGCTGGCGGCCGGTAACGCGGGTATCGAAGCGGCCACCAACGAGGTGATCTCAAGCGCCAAGGACATGATGCTGTTGTTGGTGTATGGCGTAGTGAGTTTGCTCTGCTTCCTGACTTTCCGCTCCATCCGGGCAGTAGCCTGTATTGTGATTCCGCTGGGACTGACTTCCATCTTGTGTGAGGCGATAATGGCGGTGTCCGGTATCGGCATCAAGGTTGCCACGCTGCCGGTGATTGCGTTGGGTGTGGGTATCGGTGTGGACTACGGTATCTATATCTACAGCAAGCTGGAAAAGTTCCTGCTGGAAGGCAAGACGTTGCAGGAGGCGTACTATGAAACCCTGCGTTCCACCGGTAAGGCCGTTATCTTTACCGGCGTGACTCTGGGTCTTGGTGTTGTGACCTGGATTTTCTCTCCGATCAAGTTCCAGGCAGACATGGGCTTCCTGTTGTTCTTCATGTTCCTGTGGAACATGGTAGGGGCAATCTGGCTGCTGCCGGCCCTGGCGAGATTCCTGCTTCGCCCGGACAAGATGCTGGCGAAAGCACGGGCTGCGAAGTCCTGAAAATCGCCCTGAACCAGCAAAAAAGCCCGCCTTTGCGGGCTTTTTTGTTGATAGGTCAGCTGGTTAGCGTGCTAATCCTTCCTTTATTTATGGCCAGAAGTGTTCTATGTTCTAGAACGAACCGGATGTTTGCCCGTATACCCGTGCGGGTAATCGACTATAACTACCAAGAAAAGGAAGAGCACACATGACACTGAAACTCAAAGCGTCCGCTTTTGCCGTTGCAGCCGCCGTGAGCCTGGGTGCCGCGTCCTCTGCGGTTTCCGCCCAGGAACAGCGCTTCGTGACCATCGGTACCGGTGGTGTTACCGGCGTTTATTATCCGGCGGGTGGCGCTATCTGTCGCCTGGTGAATATGGATCGCAAGGAGCATGGTATCCGTTGCTCGGTTGAGAGTACCGGTGGCTCCGTTTACAACCTGAACGCCATTCGTCAGGGTGAACTGGATCTTGCCGTTGCCCAGTCCGACTGGCAATACCACGCCTACAATGGCACCAGCCAGTTTGAAGATACGGGCAAGAACGAGAAGCTGCGTGCGGTCTTTTCTCTGCACCCGGAGCCGTTCACCGTGGTTGCCAGCAAAGGTTCCGGCATCAAGACCTTTGAAGACCTGGAAGGCAAGCGCGTGTCTGTGGGGAATCCGGGTTCTGGCCAACGCGCCACAGCAGAAGTGCTGATGGATGAAATGGGCTGGACCATGGATAAGTTCTCGCTGGCGGCTGAGATCAAGGCTGCCGAGCAGTCCCAGGCGCTGTGCGACGGCAACATTGATGCCTTCTTCTATACCGTTGGTCACCCCTCCGGTGCCATCAAGGAAGCCACCACGTCCTGTGACAGCGTAATTGTTGCCGTTGACAACAAGGCGACGGAAGCGTTGATCAAGGAAAACCCCTACTACCGTAAGGCAGTTATTCCGGGTGGTATGTACCGTGGTTCCGACGAAGATGTAACCACCTTCGGTGTGGCTGCTACGTTCGTTTCCTCAACTGACGTTCCGGAAGATGTCGTTTACGAAGTGGTCAAGGCGGTGTTCGAGAACTTCGACAGCTTCAAGCGTCTGCACCCTGCCTTCGGCAACCTGAAGAAAGAAGAAATGGTCTCTGATGCCCTGAGTGCGCCGCTGCACCCGGGCGCAGCCAAGTACTATCGCGAGGCTGGCCTGATCGACTGATCGGCCAGACACGTCAACAGAGCGGGCCCTGGGCCCGCTCTGTTGATTCAGTAAGGTTATTTCCCATCACAGGAACATTCTATGGCAAAGAATGACCCCGGTACCGGGGCGGGTGTGGATGCCAGCAAGGTAGAACAGGTGTTGCAGACCGAAACCGGAGGTCGGGCGCTGACCGGGCCTGCAGCGGTTATCCTGTTCATCGTTCCGGTGTGCTGGTCGTTGTTCCAGCTCTGGATTGCATCGCCCCTGCCGTTCATTCTGAATTTCGGAATATTCAACTCCACCGAAGCGCGTTCAATTCACCTGGCGTTTGCGGTGTTTCTCGCTTTCTCGGCATTCCCGATGATCAAGGGGGTGCATGCCAACAAGGTCCCCCTATACGACTGGGTGCTGGCTTTGGCTGCTGCGTTTGCGGCTTCCTATCTCTATGTATTTTACGATGCTCTGTCGCAGAGGCCGGGCGCACCGACCACTATGGATCTCTGGGTGGCGTTGGGTGGTCTGGTATTGCTACTGGAAGCAACCCGCAGGGCCCTTGGGCTCCCTCTGACCATCGTTGCAGCGGTGTTTATTACCTATTCACTGGCCGGTCCTTACATGCCGGATGTGATTTCTCACAAAGGTGTGAGCCTGAACAAGCTGGCTTCCCACCAATGGCTCGGAACCGAGGGGGTATTCGGGGTTGCTCTTGGGGTGTCTACCAGCTTTGTTTTCCTGTTTGTGTTGTTCGGTGCATTGCTTGAGCGGGCGGGAGCCGGTAACTACTTTATCAAGGTGGCATACGCCATGCTGGGGCATATGCGTGGAGGCCCGGCCAAGGCGGCGGTGGTTTCCAGTGGCCTGAGTGGTGTGATTTCCGGTTCGTCTATCGCCAATGTGGTGACTACCGGTACCTTTACCATTCCCCTGATGAAGCGGGTCGGTTTTCCGGCGACCAAGGCTGGGGCTGTGGAAGTTGCAGCGTCGACCAATGGCCAGCTTACGCCACCAATCATGGGCGCTGCGGCCTTCCTGATGGTGGAGTACGTCGGGATTTCCTATCTCGAGGTGATCAAGCACGCCATTCTGCCGGCGCTGATCTCCTATGTTGCCCTGATCTACATTGTTCATCTGGAAGCCTGCAAGCTGAAGATGGAGGGGGTGGAGCGGCCGAACCGCCCAACCCTGGCGCAGCGCATGCTCAACTGGGTGGTGATTCTGATTGGCCTGATCGTACTAACCTTCGCGGTTTATTACGGGGTTGGCTGGACCAAAGGGGTGCTGGGTGAGGCCGCGCCCTGGGTGCTTGGGCCAATTCTGGTTCTGATCTATGTCGGCCTGGTGGGTTACGCCACCCGCTTCCCGGAGCTGGAAGAAGACGACCCCAACAAAGAAATGAGCGAGTTGCCGGAGGTAGGACCCACCGTTAAAACCGGGCTCTATTATTTGCTGCCGGTAGTGGTGCTGGTCTGGTGTCTGACGGTGGAGCGCTTCTCGCCCCAGCTGTCTGCCTTCTGGGCGACCATGTTCATGATCTTTATCGTTATTACCCAGCGGCCGCTGAAGGCCTTTTTCCGCAAGCATGGCGGACTGGTGTCCGAATTCACCGGCGGTATCAGTGATCTGTTCCATTCTCTGGCGACCGGCGCCAGGAACATGGTGGGTATCGGGGTTGCGACGGCGACGGCCGGGATCGTAGTCGGTACGGTGACGCTGACCGGTATCGGTCTGGTGATGACCCAGTTCGTGGAATTCCTGTCTGGCGGAAATCTGCTGCTGATGCTCATCTTTACCGCTGTGATCAGCCTGATTCTGGGGATGGGGCTGCCGACAACCGCCAACTACATCGTGGTTTCCACGTTGATGGCGCCGGTTATCGTAACCCTGGGCGCCCAGAATGGCCTGATTGTTCCGCTGATTGCGGTGCACCTGTTCGTGTTCTATTTCGGGATACTGGCGGATGATACGCCGCCCGTGGGGTTGGCCGCCTACGCGGCGGCCGCAATCTCAGGGGCAGACCCGATACGAACGGGTATTCAGGGTTTCACTTACGACATACGGACCGCCATTCTGCCGTTCATGTTCATCTTCAACACACAGCTGTTGTTAATTGGCCTGACCGGCTGGTTTGATCTGCTGGTTACGGTGTTCAGTGCGGTTACGGCCATGCTGGTGTTCTCGGCGGCAACCCAGGGTTTCTGGTTCACCCGGAGCCGGAAGTGGGAAACCCTGTTGTTGCTGCTGATTACCTTCACCATGTTCCGGCCCGGTTTCTGGTGGGACATGATCTATCCGCCGAACGAAGAGCGGCCGGGGACAGCCGTTATGGAGTACGTGGCGGATGTGCCTGCAGACGGTGCGGTGGTGCTTAAGGTATCGGGCATGGCACTGGATGGCAGTGATGTCACCACCTACGTCCAGCTTGAGATACCGGAAGGTGACACCGCGCAAGAGCGCCTGGCGGGAGCTGGCCTGGAAGTGTCGGAGCAGGGCGGTGATCTGGTGGTGGATTTCGTGAACTTTGGCAGTGCCGCAGAAGATGCTGGCATCCAGTTTGGTTGGACCATAGATGCGGTCCAGGTTGAGCTGGAGCGGCCACCGAAAGAGTTGACGTTTATCCCGGCCCTGTTGCTGCTGGCCCTGGTTGCCTTTGGCCAGCTCAGGCGCAAGGCGCGGGAGGATGCTCAGCCCCAGCCAGCCTGATTGGCTTCGGCTCCGTAAAAACCCGGCGTTGCTGCCGGGTTTTTTTCTGTTAGACTCGCCCTCAAATCCGGCTCGCGGTTTGTGTCGCGCAGCCCGGCAACCAAGTGATCTTTGGTATAGATCACCGCTGAGAAACCATGAGGAGATCATCATGCCCGTCATTACCCTGCCAGATGGCAGTCATCGCAGTTTTGCCGAACCCGTAACCGTACATGACGTTGCCGCAGACATTGGCGCAGGCCTGGCCAAAGCGGCCCTGGCCGGTAAGGTTAACGGAAAGCTTGTAGATACCAGCTACCTGATCGAGAACGATGCAGAACTGGCTATCGTGACGGAGCGTGACGAAGACGGCGTGGATATCATTCGCCACTCCACTGCCCACCTGATGGCCATGGCGGTTCAGGAGCTGTTTCCGGGCGCTCAGGTTACCATCGGCCCGGTAATTGAGAACGGCTTCTACTACGACTTCAAGTATGAGCGCCCGTTTACCAACGAAGACATGGCGCGTATCGAGAAGCGCATGGAAGAGCTGGCCAAGCAGGATCTGCCGGTATCCCGTTCCATTATGTCCCGGGAGGAGGCGATCAAGCTGTTCAACGAGATGGGCGAAGAGTACAAGGTTCGCATCATCGAGGATATTCCCGGTGAGGAAGATCTTTCGTTTTATCGTCAGGGCGATTTCATCGATTTGTGCCGTGGCCCTCACGTGCCCAGCACCGGCAAGCTGAAGGCCTTCAAGCTGACCAAGGTGGCCGGCGCCTATTGGCGTGGCGATACCAGCAATGAGCAGTTGCAGCGCATCTACGGTACCGCCTGGGGTAACAAGAAAGACCTCAAGGCCTACCTGCATCGCCTGGAAGAAGCCGAAAAGCGGGATCACCGCAAGATCGGCAAGAAGCTGGGCCTGTTCCACATGCAGGAAGAAGCGCCGGGCATGGTGTTCTGGCATCCGGATGGCTGGTCCCTCTATCAGGAGGTGGAGCAGTACATGCGTGCCCAGCAGCACAAGCATGGCTACAAGGAGATCAAGACGCCGCAGGTGGTGTCGCGGACCCTGTGGGAAAAGTCGGGCCACTGGGACAAGTTCAAGGACGACATGTTTACCACTGAGTCCGAGAAGCACGATTACGCCATCAAGCCCATGAACTGCCCGTGTCACGTGCAGGTGTTTAATCAGGGCCTGAAGAGCTACAAGGATCTGCCGCTGCGCCTGGCCGAGTTTGGCTCCTGCCACCGGAACGAAGCTTCCGGCGCGTTGCATGGCCTGATGCGGGTGCGTGGTTTTACCCAGGATGACGCCCATATCTTCTGTGAGGAAGATGCCATCCAGGAAGAAGTGTCTGCATTTATTGCCATGTTGCACGAGATATATGCAGACTTCGGCTTCAGTGAAATTCTTTACAAGCTGTCCACCCGCCCCGAAAAACGGGTAGGGTCAGACGAAGTCTGGGACAAAGCCGAGGCGGCACTCGAACAGGCGCTGAACCGTGAAGGGGTTGACTGGGAGCTGTTGCCGGGCGAAGGTGCCTTCTACGGCCCGAAGATCGAGTTTTCTCTGAAAGATTGCCTCGGTCGGGTGTGGCAGTGTGGTACTATCCAGGTCGACTTCTCGATGCCAGGTCGTCTGGGGGCGCAGTATGTGGCCGACAATTCCGAGCGCAAAACGCCGGTTATGCTGCATCGGGCTGTATTGGGTTCCTTTGAGCGTTTCATCGGTATCCTGATCGAGGAGTACGAGGGTGCTTTCCCGACCTGGCTGGCACCAACACAGGTTGCTGTCCTGAATATTACCGATAAACAGCGTGATTACTGTCAGAATCTGGCCAAAAAACTGGATTCTTCAGGCTATCGGGTTAATGCTGACTTGAGAAACGAGAAGATCGGCTTTAAAATCCGCGAGCATACTCTAAATAAGGTTCCCTATCTGGTTGTTGTTGGCGATAAAGAAATCGAGAACAACGCCGTTGCCGTCCGGACACGTAAGGGCGAAGACCTGGGAACCATGTCGGTCGACGATTTTGAAAAGCTGCTTGCAGCCGACGTCGAGCGCAAAGGTAGAACCAAAACGGAGATCTGATTATTAAACAGCGAGCGAATCGGGGTGGGCGCGCACCCAAGGCGCCTATCAATGAGAACATTGACGCAACTGAAGTCCGACTGATTGATGCCGAAGGCAATCAGGTCGGGATTGTTCCGATCGAAGACGCCCTGCGTATGGCGGAAGAGGCGACCCTGGATCTGGTGCAGGTTACGGATTCCGATCCGATCGTCTGTAAGATAATGGACTACGGCAAGAAGATCTTTGAAGAGAAAAAAGCCAAGGCGGCTGCCAAGAAAAAGCAGAAGCAGACGCAGGTCAAAGAGCTGAAGTTCCGACCAGGAACGGAAGAAGGGGATTATCAGGTCAAACTACGCAACCTGGTACGTTTCCTTGAGAACGGGGACCGCGGCAAGATCACAATCCGGTTCCGTGGACGTGAGATGGCACACCAGGAAATTGGTATGAAGCTCATGCAGCGGATTGAGGAAGATGTGGCAGAAATAGCCCAGGTTGAGATGCGGCCGAAAATGGAAGGCCGGCAGATGACCATGGTTATCGCACCCCGCAAGAAGAAGTGAACCTGATCCCATGACGGGTCCCCCGCATTAGCGGGGGATTTGTCGTTCAGGGGCACAATTGTTTATCCAAAATAGAATGCGGAGTTTTAAAAATGCCGAAGATGAAAACCAAGAGCGGAGCTACCAAGCGGTTCAAGAAGACCGCCACTGGCTTCAAGCACAAGCAGTCCTTCACCAGCCACATCCTGACCAAGAAGAGCCCGAAGCGTAAGCGTCAGCTGCGCGGTACCAAGCTCATCGCCAAGTCGGACGTAGCATCTATCAAGCGCATGACCGCGTGCTGATTCAGCCGCGCGAATCATTCCTTAGAAAGTAAAGGTAGAAGGATTAAAGTATGGCTCGTGTAAAGCGTGGCGTGGTAGCACGTCGTCGTCACAAGAAGATTCTCAATCAGGCCAAAGGTTACTACGGTGCCCGTAGCCGTGTTTACCGCGTTGCCAAGCAGGCGGTTATCAAGGCCGGTCAGTATGCCTACCGTGACCGTCGCAACCGTAAGCGTGCATTCCGCGCTCTGTGGATTGCCCGTATCAACGCTGGCGCCCGTGCAAACGGTCTGTCTTACAGCCGTCTGATCGCTGGTCTGAAGAAGGCGAATGTTGAAATCGATCGTAAGGTTCTGGCCGATCTGGCCATGAACGAACAGCAGGCGTTTGCCGCTGTTGTTGAGAAGGCCAAAGCGTCCCTGTGATCGCTTAAGCTCTTTCATCGATTGCTGATCGATCCGGGCGCCCCATGTTTCATGACGGCGCCTTCTGATAGGGGAAGGGCACGCTCTTCCCCTATTTTTGTTTTAACCTACCCCATTTCTGGTTTGGAGCAGGGTCAATGGAAAACCTGGAGCAACTGGTTCAGGACGGGTTGAATGCCGTAGAAAAGGCCGACAACCTGCAGGCGCTTGATCAAATTCGTGTGGAATACCTCGGCAAAAAGGGTGTGATTACCCAGCAGGCAAAAACTCTGGGCAAGCTCTCTGCGGAGGAGCGCCCGGCGGCCGGCCAGAAGATCAATGAAGCCAAGGGGCAGGTGGAGCAAGCCATCAACGCACGGCGGGCAGATCTTGAGAAAGCGGCCATTGAAGCCAGACTTGCGGCGGAATCCATTGACGTAACACTGCCGGGACGCGGTCAGGACCTGGGTGGTTTGCATCCGGTAACCCGCACTCTGCAGCGCATTGAAGAGATTTTTGCCCGTGCCGGTTACAGCGTGGAGCAGGGGCCAGAGATCGAAGATGATTACCACAACTTCGAAGCTCTTAATATTCCCGGGCACCACCCGGCCCGTGCCATGCACGATACCTTCTATTTCAATCCGGGGACCTTGCTCCGTACCCACACCTCACCGGTACAGATCCGGACCATGGAAGCAGGCAAGCCGCCGTTCCGCATGATCTGCCCCGGACGGGTCTATCGTTGTGATTCCGATATGACTCACACCCCTATGTTCCACCAGGTAGAAGGTCTGCTGGTGGAGAAGAATGTCAGCTTCGCCGATCTGAAAAGCACCGTGGAGGAATTTCTCAGGGTGTTCTTCGAGCGGGATCTGAAAGTGCGCTTCCGTCCCTCCTACTTCCCGTTCACCGAGCCTTCGGCGGAAGTGGATATCGAATGGGGGCGTGAGCCGGATGGCAGCATCAAGTGGCTGGAGGTGATGGGCTGCGGCATGGTGCATCCGAAAGTGTTCGATTATTGCGGTATTGATTCCGAGGAATATCGCGGGTTTGCCTTTGGTCTGGGTGTCGAGCGCCTGGCCATGCTTCGTTACGGAGTAAAAGACCTGCGCATGTTCTTCGAAAACGACCTGCGTTTCCTTCGTCAGTTCCGTTAATACGGCACCAGGAATTGGCGTAACAGGCTCAGAATCAACCGAATCAGGACAGGATCAGGATAATGAAATTCAGTGAACAGTGGCTGCGCGAGTGGGTAAACCCGAACATTGGCTCCCAGGAGTTGATGGATCAGATCACCATGGCGGGGCTGGAAGTCGACGGCTTTGAGGCCGTGGCCGGAGAATTTACCGGTGTGGTTGTGGGTGAGGTCGTTTCCGTTGCCCCCCACCCGGATGCGGACAAGCTGCGGGTGTGTCAGGTGAGCAATGGCGAGCAGACCGTGCAGGTGGTCTGTGGTGCCCCCAATGTTCGCGACGGGCTGAAGGTGCCTTTTGCCGAGGTGGGCGCTGTACTGCCCGGCAATTTCAAGATCAAGAAAGCCAAGCTCCGGGGTCAGCCCTCCGAGGGTATGCTGTGTTCGGAATCCGAGCTGGGTTTGTCCGATAACCATGACGGCCTGATGGAGCTCCCGGAGGATGCCCCGGTTGGGCAGCCGGTGGCCGATTATCTGAAGCTCAATGACATCACCATTGACGTGGACCTGACCCCGAATCGCAGCGATTGTCTGTCCATCAAGGGCCTGGCCCGGGAAGTGGGCGTGTTGAACAGCCTGGTCACCAATGCGCCTTCCATTGAGCCTGTAGAAGCGGTTCATTCGGAAGTGCCCGATATCCGGGTCGAAGCCCCTGAGGGTTGCCCCCGTTATCTGGGGCGTGTTCTGCGCAACGTCAATCTGCAGGCGGAAACGCCGCTCTGGATGCAGGAGAAACTGCGTCGGTCCGGTATCCGTTCCATTGATGCGGCGGTGGATGTCACCAACTACGTCATGCTGGAACTGGGCCAGCCCATGCATGCCTTTGACCGGGATGAGATCAAAGGTGGGATTGTCGTGCGTATGGCCGGCGCAGGCGAAAAACTGGTACTGCTGGACGGTCAGGAGGTCGAGCTCACGCCGGAAACCCTGGTGATTGCCGACCACGAGAAGCCAGTGGCCATTGCCGGTGTGATGGGGGGCGAGCATTCCGGGGTGAGTGAGAAAACCCGGGATCTGGTGCTTGAATCCGCCTATTTTGACCCGATAACGCTGGCCGGTAAGGCTCGCCACTATGGCCTGCATACAGATGCCTCCCACCGTTTTGAGCGGGGCGTGGATTATGAGCTGGCACGGGATGCCATGGAGCGGGCAACCCGTCTGCTGATGGCTATTGTCGGGGGTGAACCCGGCGAAATTGTCGAGGTCGCCAGCAAGGATCACCTGCCAAAGGCGCGGGTGATTGATCTGCGGGAGCAGCGCCTGGCGGATGTGTTGGGGCTTAAAATTGACCGCACCACCGTTGAAGAGATTCTCAGCCGGCTTGGTCTGCACATCGACAAGCTGTTGAAAGACGGCTGGCGTATCAGTGTGCCCAGCTTCCGGCCAGATATTTCCATCGAAGAAGACCTGATCGAAGAGGTCGGGCGCATTTTTGGTTACAACAATCTGCCGGTCACCGAGCCGACCGGCTCGCTCGGGCTGTGGGCCCGGGAAGAAGCGGTTCGGCCGCTGTCTGCCGTGCGTAACTTTTTCGTCGCCCAGGGCTACCAGGAAGCGGTGACCTACAGCTTCGTTGATCCCAAGGTTCAACAGCTGGTAGACCCGGAACGTGAGGGAATAGCACTGGCCAACCCCATCTCGGCGGATCTTTCGGTGATGCGTACGACGCTGTGGAGCGGGCTGCTGAAAACCGTTGCCTACAACCAGAACCGGCAGCAGCCCCGTATTCGCTTGTTCGAGACCGGGTTGCGATTCGTTCAGGGTGCCGATGGCATCAGTCAGCAACCGATGCTGGCCGGGGTGGTGGTTGGTAACCAGAATCCTGAAAACTGGGTAAACGGTCGCAGAACCACGGATTTCTTTGATGTAAAAGGGGAATTGGAAAGCCTGTTCCGCCTGCTTGGCATCGAGATTAATTTTATTGCGAGCCAGCACCCTGCGCTGCATCCCGGTCAGACGGCGGAATTGTTGCGGGATGGCGAGCATGTAGGTTGGCTGGGTGCATTGCATCCACAAGTTCAGAAAAATCTTGAACTTAATGGCACGATCCTTATGTTTGAGCTATTCTTGAATTCGATCGTTGTCGGTTATGTACCTAATTTCAAAGATATTTCAAAATTCCCGGAAGTTCGTCGGGATTTGGCTATCATTATCGGGAGCGATGTGGCGTTCGCCCAGGTAGAACATGTGGCCCGTAAACATGCTGGCGAGCACCTCACGGCGTTGCGTGTGTTTGATGTCTATGAAGGTGAAAGCCTGGGCGAGGGTAACCGCAGCCTGGCATTGAGCCTGTTCTGGCAACATCCTGAACGCACGCTTAACGAGGACGAAGTGCATTCGCTCTTCAACGGGGTTATTGATGCCCTGAAAGAAGAGTTGGGGGCAACACTGAGGAGTTGACAGATGGCGGCTTTGACGAAAGCGGACATGGTAGAGCGCTTGTACGAGGAGTTGGGTCTTAACAAGCGGGAAGCCAAGGAAATGGTGGAAGCTTTCTTCGACGAAATCAGAGGCGCACTCAGCCATAACGAGCAGGTGAAGTTGTCGGGTTTCGGCAACTTCGATCTCAGGGACAAGAAGCAGCGACCGGGACGGAACCCGAAAACGGGTGAGGAAATTCCCATCAGTGCACGGCGCGTAGTTACGTTTCGACCAGGTCAGAAACTGAAGCAGAAAGTAGAAGCGTATGCTGGAACCCAGTCATAACAATGAGCTCCCCGTTATTCCGGGGAAGCGTTATTTCACCATTGGTGAAGTAGCCGAGCTGTGTGCGGTCAAAGCGCATGTGTTGCGCTATTGGGAGCAGGAATTCCCGCAGTTGTCGCCGGTCAAGCGCCGGGGCAATCGCCGTTACTATCAGCGCGCGGATGTGATCACCATCCGCCAGATCCGTAGCCTGCTGTACGATCAGGGCTACACCATTGGTGGTGCCAAGCAGAAGCTGAGCAGCAGCGAAGTGAAGGATGATACCTCACAGTACAAGCAGTTGATCCGTCAGATGATCACCGAGCTTGAGGAAGTGCTGGATGTGCTGAACACGCCGGTGCGTTGAGACAGCAGTAAGCCTGTCTGCATTGAAGAACGACAAAAGGCCAGAGTGGCGAGAGCTGCTCTGGCCTTTGTGTTTCTGGAGCTTGCAGCCCTATTTTGTTTTGCAGGTCTTGATGCCCAGCAGGGAATAGGCAGGGCAGTTACCCACCAGTGCTGTGGCCAGCGGTACAATGCCAATCCAGCCCCAGGGTGTCTGGGGGCCAACAAAGACCAGGGCCAGCAGGACAACACCCGCGATGGCACGAATAATACGATCAGCGGAACCCATGTTTACCGTCATCTTGGTCTCTCCTGTGTGATGTCGGATGATGGTTTGACTATAGGCCTGTTATTGGTCGGGTTCAGTGATAAAGTCACACAGGCAAACGACTTTCGATACAAGGCAATGCGGAATGGCCAGGCACAGTATTCTCGACACACTCAACGACTCCCTGCGCAAGGACACCCTTGAGGGGCTCCAGGCCATGCGTTTCCCTCCCGGGCAGGTGCTGTTCAGTGCCGGAGAACATTGCCGGGGCCTTCCCCTGGTACTGGCTGGCAGTATCAAGGTGCAGATGACCGGAGTGTCTGGCCACAGCATCGTGCTCTACCGCATGGGCGCTGACGATATCTGTACGCTGTCCATTGGCTGTCTGATGACGGGGCGTGGCTACCGGGCCGAAGCCATTGTCGAAGATGAGGCAGAAGCCGCCATTATCCCCCGGGGACTATTCGATCGGCTGATGGATCAGTCGGCAGAGTTCCGGCTGGGAATTATGGAGTCCTATGGTCGTCGTCTCGACGATCTGATGTTGTTGGTTGAGGAAGTGGCGTTTCACCGGATGGATGAGCGTCTGGAAGAGTGGCTTCAGGCCCGTGCTGCTGGTGGCCAGAACGTACTGAATATTACCCATCAGGAGCTGGCCGTAGAGCTGGGAACGGCCCGGGAAGTGGTCAGCCGCCTGCTGAAAGAACTCGAACGCCGGGGCCAGGTTCGGTTGGCCCGCGGTCGGGTTGAGCTCACCGGATTGCTGAAAACCGCGTCACTGGCGTGAGAAGCCGTGCGTCAGGCGCGCCAACTGCTCTGAAGATTGCTCCAGATTGGCCTCTGCCCGGGCATAGGCGTCCGGCAGGGTGATCAGCAGGCGGGCCCCCAGGGCCTGTAATATGCCGGCACCGCCGTCGGTTGTTGCACTTCCTCCCAGGCCCATAATCAATGTTTTTGGCCGGTGCTCCAGGGCCGCAAGAATCACTTCTCCGGTGCCCCGGCTGGTTGCCCGGAGCGAATCCCGGGCCTTGGCGGGTATACAATGCAGGCCGCTGGCTTCTGCCACCTCAATGATGGCGGTTTCGTTGCTATTGGCCAGACCAAAGCGTGCTTCAATCGGCTCGCCCAACGGGCCCGTGACAGACACCGTATGCAGCCGCCCGCCCATAGCCTCTGTCAGTGCCTCAGTGGTTCCTTCACCCCCATCGGCGAGGGGGATTTCCACAACCTCATCCTCCGGGGCGGCCTTGCGCCATCCACGGGTGATAGCAGCGGCGACCTGCTTCGCAGACAGGCATTCCTTGAAGGAGTCGGGCGCAACAACGATCCGCATCTTACTGTCCTCGGTCTTTAACGTTTTCCATCACTACAAAGGTGCTGGTCTGCAGTACGTGGGGCAGGCTGGAGATCTGTTCTCCCAGAACCTGCCGGTATTCGGCCATGTTGCGTGTACGTATTTTCAGAAGATAGTCGAAATTCGCCGCCATCATATGGCACTGCTCCACCGCCGAGATTTGCCGGACGGCCTCATTGAAGGCCGCCAGTGCCTTGCTACTGGTGTCATTCAGGGTGACCTGGGCGAACGCAATATGAGAGAGCCCCAGCTTGGTCTGGTTCACCATGGCACTGTAGCCGGTAATGTACCCCTGATCTTCCAGCCGTTTCATACGTACCTGACAGGGAGTCTTTGATAAACCTACCCGGGAGGCCAGGTCGGTCACGGTAATGCGGCCGTTCTTCTGCAGTTCCCGGATGATGGAAAGATCGATTCTGTCGAGATCTGCCATGACTGCTATCCTTTGAGATAGTGGATGAATTTTTTAAAAGGCCGAAACGTCCAATATTAGCGAAAGTGCAGGCTTATAGGTAATTTTTCAGGTACCAAAAAAGGAAAATAATAATCTATTTTGATGCTGAACAGGCTAATTGCATGTACCTGCTTCGCTAAAATGCGGTCAGTATTCAAACAATCAGGAGGGTACACCATGAGTCTTCAGCAATCTGTGGCACCGGAGCTCAACGACATTCGCCAGGCGATCCGTGCAAACTACCTGGCAGATGAATATGAAGTGATTCACCGGCTGATTGCTGAGGCCCGGTTGTCGGATGAAACCCGAAAGGCTATTTCGGCCCGGGCGGCAGAGCTGGTGCGTGATGTCCGCAACAGCGCACGCCCGACCATCATGGAAAAGTTTCTGGCCGAATATGGGCTGACCACCAAAGAAGGTGTGGCTCTTATGTGCCTGGCGGAGGCTTTGCTGCGGGTACCCGACAATCTCACCATCCAGGACCTGATCGAAGACAAGATCACCTCGGGAAACTGGGGTGCTCACGTGGGCAAAGCCAAATCCGGAATGATCAACTCGGCCACCCTGGCCCTGCTGATGACCAGTAACCTGCTGAAGGATTCCGAGCGCCAGAGTGTGGGTGATACCTTGCGTAAGCTGGTAAAGCGCCTGGGCGAACCGGTTGTGCGCACCGTGGCGGGCCAGGCCATGAAGGAAATGGGGCGCCAGTTTGTACTGGGCCGTACCATTGAAGAGGCGCAGGACCGCGGCAAGTCCCAGGAAGAGCGGGGCTATACCTATTCCTATGACATGCTGGGCGAAGCGGCGCGCACCGATGCCGATGCTCAGCGTTATTACCAGGCGTACTCTGATGCCATTGACAGCATCAGCAAGCGCTGCAAAGGCGATGTAAGAACGAATCCGGGTATCTCGGTGAAGCTGTCGGCGCTGCTGGCACGCTATGAGTACGGGCATAAAGAGCGGGTGATGAATGAGCTCATGCCCCGGGCACTCAAGCTCGCCAAAAAGGCAGCAGCGGCCAACATGGGCTTCAATATTGATGCCGAAGAGCAGGATCGTCTGGATCTTTCCCTGGATGTGATTGAGGCAATCCTGTCCGACCCGGAACTGAAAGACTGGCAAGGTTTTGGTGTTGTGGTCCAGGCGTTCGGCAAGCGTGCCTCGCAGACCCTGGACTGGCTCTATGCGCTTTCTGAAAAACTGGATCGCCGCATCATGGTGCGGCTGGTTAAAGGTGCTTACTGGGATGCCGAGATCAAGCGTGCCCAGGTGATGGGCCTGTCAGACTTTCCGGTCTTCACCCGCAAGGCCTGCAGCGACGTGGCTTACCTGGCCGGTGCTCGCAAGCTTCTGGGCATGACCGACCGTATCTACCCGCAGTTCGCCACCCACAACGCCCATTCGGTGTCAGCGGTGCTGGAACTGGCCAAGGATCTGAGCCGGGATAAATTCGAGTTCCAGCGCCTGCATGGTATGGGTGAGTCCCTGCACGATCAGGTTCTGGAAGATAGTGGTGTGCCCTGTCGGATCTATGCGCCAGTGGGCGCTCACAAAGACCTGCTGGCCTACCTGGTTCGCCGGCTGCTGGAAAACGGCGCCAACAGCTCCTTCGTTAACCAGATTGTGGATACCAGCATCACCCCGGAAGAAATTGCCAAAGATCCGATTGATGTGGTGGTGGGGCTTGGCCATAACCTGTCCAGCAAAGCGATTGTGCATCCGTCGAAAATCTTTGGTGAGCAGCGTCGAAATTCCAAGGGATGGGATATTACGGATCCGGTGACGGTGGCTGAGATTGATGAAGGTCGTAACCGTTACAAGAGCCATCAGTGGAAAGGTGGCCCGATACTGGCCGTGGATTCTGTCAGTGACGAAGTGGTTGAGGTGCGGAATCCTGCAAACCCGGACGACCTGGTCGGTCACATCACCTATACCTCAGAGGCGGATATTTCGTCGGCTCTGGACGCCGCTCAGGAGGGCTTCAAACAGTGGTCTTCGGTACCGGCGGAAGAGCGTGCGGCCATGATTCGCAGGGTCGGCGACCTGTACGAAGAGAACGTGCACGAGCTGTTTGCGCTAACCACCCGGGAAGCAGGCAAATCCCTGTTGGATGCCGTGGCCGAGATTCGTGAGGCCGTGGATTTTGCCATGTTCTATGCCAACGAAGGCATCCGTTACAAGAATGACGGCGAGGCCCGTGGTGTAATGTGTTGTATCTCGCCCTGGAACTTCCCGCTGGCGATCTTTACCGGACAGATTCTGGCGAACCTGGCGGCCGGTAACGCGGTGGTGGCCAAGCCGGCAGAACAAACCTCGCTGCTGGCCTTCCGGGCCGTGGAGCTGATGCATCAGGCCGGCATACCCAGGGCTGCGATCCAGCTATTGCCCGGCACCGGCGCCACCGTGGGTTCCGGCCTGACGTCCGATGCCCGGGTGACCGGTGTGTGTTTCACGGGTTCAACCGCGACCGCACAGCGGATCAACAAGGCCATGACCGAACACATGGAGCCGGATGCACCGCTGGTGGCAGAAACCGGTGGTCTGAACGCCATGATTGTGGATTCCACCGCGTTGCCGGAGCAGGTGGTGCGTGACGTGCTGGCATCCTCCTTCCAGAGTGCCGGCCAGCGCTGCTCTGCACTTCGCATGCTGTATGTGCAGAAGGACATTGCCGATAATTTGCTGGAAATGCTTTACGGTGCCATGGAGGAACTGGGTATTGGTGATCCATGGCAGTTGTCGACCGATGTGGGCCCGGTGATCGACGAAAATGCCCGCAAGAAGATTACCGACTATTGCCAGAAATTCGAGCAGCAGGGCAAGCTGCTCAAGAAACTGAATGTGCCGGAGAAGGGCCTGTTTGTATCGCCGGCAGTGCTTCAGGTGAGCGGAATTGAAGAGCTGGAAGAGGAAATTTTCGGCCCGGTTCTGCATGTGGCCACGTTTGAAGCCAAGGACATCGACAAGGTGATTGACGCCGTCAATGCCAAGGGCTACGGCCTGACTTTCGGTATTCATAGCCGCGTTGACCGGCGGATCGAGCACATTGCCAGTCGTATCAAGGTGGGCAACACCTACGTGAATCGCAACCAGATCGGTGCCATCGTCGGCTCCCAGCCATTCGGTGGTGAAGGGCTGTCTGGCACCGGGCCGAAAGCCGGTGGGCCGCAATACGTGCGTCGCTTCCTGCGCGGTGAGGTGGTTGAAAAGCCGGCTCAGTCCAGCGACAAGGTGCTCAGTGCTGACAAGGCCCAGAAGCTGATCGATAAGCTCGCTAAAGTGGAAGTACCGGAGGCGGAAGGTCGTCAGGCGTTGCTGGAGCCCTTCTTCGGCAAAGTGCCGGCGCCTCTGGATGAGGGGTACGAAGAAATGCCGGGGCCGACGGGCGAGCAGAACCATCTGTCCTGCCATGGTCGCGGTCTGGTACTGTGCCTTGGACCAGACGCCGAGTCTGCTGTCGAGCAGGCAGGCACTGCTCTGTCGCAGGGTAATAAGGTGGTGGTGATTGCACCGGGCGCCGAGAAGGCACTGGCCGATGCCATTAAGGCCGGACTTCCGGTTGTTGCCAGCGATGGCATGCTGGATCCGGAAGCACTGAGCCACCTGACCGGCTTTGAAGCGGTGGTGAGCGTAGCCGAGAAGCCGCTGCTCAAGCAGTACCGCATGGCGCTGTGCAAGCGTGAGGGCGCGCTGTTGCCGGTGATCACAGAGCACAAGCTGGATCAGCGTTACGTGATTGAGCGGCATCTGTGTATCGACACCACAGCGGCCGGCGGTAACGCCAGCCTGATTGCGTCGGCTGAATAAAACCAGCCAGGGCCGGGGGAGTGCTTCCCCCGGCTTCTCCTTTCCTCGCATTTCTGTTGCGAGCCATTCGCGTTACCATAGCCCGCTTTAGCTACACCATTCGAATCGGGCATCCACTTGCAAAGCAACCATTCCAGCCACCGCGACCCTTCCGGGCGAGCCCCTGAGGCCTCGCAAAATTTCTTCGCGGTCTGTCTGTCACTGACGCTGTGTTTTGTCGTCTACTCAATGCTGATTGTGGCAGTGCCTGTGTATGGACTTCAGCTTGGCGCGTCTCCGCTCGTTCTGGGTGCAGTGTTAAGCGCCCAGTATCTGCTACCGCTGGTGCTGGCCATTCCCCTGGGAGGCATCGTGAGCCGGTTTGGTGGCAGGGCTACGCTGCTGGCCGGGGCGGGCATTATGGTGGCAGGCTTGTTGTCGATGCATGCGTGGTATGGCTATGCGGGCCTCGTGACTGGCCAGTTGCTGGTGGGGCTGGCTCACCTCCAGATGGTGCTGGCTGCCCAGACCATTATCTCCAATCTGGGCACCGGGCCGAGACTGGAGCAGTACTTTGGCTGGTATGCCACCTGGCTGTCGGGCGGGCAGGTTATTGGCCCGTTGTTGGCCGGTGTCCTGCTGAAGTCTTCCGGTACCGAGTACGTGTTCCTTGTGATGGCTCTGTTTGCGCTGGTCTCGGGCGTTGTAACACTCCGCCTGACCGGGCAGGCGAGGGAGCGTATTCATGTTACCCGAAAGCAGGCGGGCTTCCGGGCGCAATGGCAGCTTGTGGGCAGTAACCGCGGGGTGCAGTTGTCGATTCTGGTGACTGTGTTGGGCATGTTCGCACTCGGGGTCTACGGCAGCTACCTGCCTGTGTATCTGGAGAGCCTGGCCATAAGCCCGTTGATTATCGGTGTTCTGGTCAGCCTCCGTGCCGGCGTTTCCATGCTGGTTCGGCCCATTATGGCCCGGATTATTGCCTTGGCGGGTGGCCGTGTGCCGACAGTCCTGCTTTCGCTTGGAACACTCGCCATTGGTCTGGCACTGCTGGGCGTGTCTGAGCAGGTCATGCTGATGGCAGCCCTGGCCATGCTTGTTGGTATCGGTTCTGGCCTTACCCAGCCTTTGTCCATGGTGATTCTGGCGGAATCCGTAGAACGGGAGCGGCGTGCAGGGGCATTGGGTATGCGTTTGATGGCAAACCGGGTGGTGCACTTTCTGGCGCCCCTGTTCTTTGGCCTGCAGCTTGAACTGAGCGGCTTTACGCTGGCGTTTGCGGCTTCAGGTATACTGATTGGCTTCGCGCTGATTCTGACGCATCGACTGTTCAGCTCCGGGAATTTGTAACCATGTCTGGCACGGCCTCCGGCACCTATGATCGGCTGATCAATCCTGTTCTAGTGGCAGGCTGCATTATTATTCTGGTCGGTTTTTCCGTGCGGGCCTCATTCGGCCTGTTTCAACTGCCGATAGCCCTGGAGTTTGCATGGCCAAGGGAGTCCTTTTCTCTGGCCATCGCCATACAGAACCTGTTCTGGGGCATCGGGCAGCCGATTTTTGGTGCCTTTGCCGAGCGCTACGGAGATCGTAAAGCCATTCTGGTGGGTGGTATCTGTTACGTGGTCGGGCTGGTTGCCTCAGCATTCGCCATCACTCCGGGCCAGCACCAGCTCCTGGAAATGCTGGTCGGGTTCGGGATTGCCGGAACCGGATTCGGGGTCATTCTCGCCGTCGTAGGGCGCTCTGCTCCGGAAAAGCATCGCTCCATGGCACTGGGAATCGCGACCGCAGCCGGTTCAGCAGGGCAGATTATTGGCCCGCCCGTCGCGCAGGCGCTGCTGAGCCAGATGCCCTGGCAAAGCGTGTTCATGGTTCTGGCCGGTTTCATCGCGGTGTCGATGCTTGCCCTGGTGTTCATGCGGGCACCCAAGGCGGCGCCGTCGGCCACTACCGATGAACCCATGGGTGTGGTTTTGAAGCGAGCGGTGAAGGACCCGTCGTTCCTGTTCATTTTTATCGGCTTTTTCTCTTGCGGGTATCAGTTGGCTTTCATCACCGCCCATTTTCCGGCGTTTATCACGGAAATGTGTGGGCCGATTACACCAGACAGCCTGATCTACGTGCTGGGGGTAACCTCGGCGTCCGGGCTCGGCGCCATCTCCATTGCCCTGATCGGCCTGTTTAATATCGGCGGCACACTGATGGCCGGCTGGTTGGGTAACCGATACTCCCGCAAGTACCTTCTGGCGACGATCTACCTGTTACGAACGATTGTCTCTGCCGCTTTTATCATGGCGCCCATCACGCCGGAGAGTGTGGTGCTCTTCTCGGTGGCAATGGGTTCGTTGTGGCTGGCGACGGTGCCGCTGACGTCTGGCCTGGTTGCCCACATCTACGGCTTGAAGTACATGGGTACACTCTATGGCCTGGTGTTCTTCTCACACCAGCTTGGCGGCTTTCTTGGCGTATGGCTGGGCGGGGCCCTGTACGACCTCTACCACAACTACACGCTGGTGTGGTGGATTGGTGTGGGCGTTGGCGCGTTGTCGGCGCTGATTCACCTGCCGATTCGGGAATACCCCTGGGAGAAGCGAGGGCAGGCGGTTGCGGCCTGATAAAACAACAAAGCCCGGACCTTTCGGCCCGGGCTTTGTGTAGGGAATTCTGGTCGGGACGGTAGGATTTGAACCTACGACCCCTTGCACCCCATGTATGGATGAGAAGCGGGGCATGGTGCTGAAATATATAGAGAAAGGTGATTTTTGGCAGGCCAGAAAATCGGGAAAACCGCCCCTTAAAAATCAAAATCTTACATTGTTGTTTTGGTTCGAAATTCCGCCAGCCCTCTTTCCAAATACCTCCCCAAAATAGGGGTACAATCAATCCGCCAGCGTGCTATTTAACACTATTTGACATGCAGTTTCTGGCCGCATTGGCTAAGGTGTCCGAAAGAAGGAGGTTGGCATGCTCAAAAGGACCATACTCTTAATCGCTCTTACCGCCCCCGCGTTGGGGCACGCAGCTGTCTACCAGTGCAAGGTTAACGGGCAAACAGTTTTCTCCGACCGTCCTTGCGGCGATAACGCCAAGGAACTGGATCATAAGCCAGCTCCGGCTATTGGCGGTCGATTCGACACTGGTACGGATGCAGAGTTCTATGAGCCGGAAACCCGTCAGCGATCCAAGGCCAGCGACCCATGCCCTTACATTAACTCTACGGAGCTTCGACGCCTGATCGTGCAGAACAAGATCAAGCGAGGAATGAAACCGGATGATGTCAGGAGATCTTGGGGGAGCCCGTCAAGCATATCGACTGGCGATCTGACTCAGTGGGCCTATCACTACACTGGCGGCTCGGCCAATTATGTGTATTTCAGAAACGGGTGTGTTGTTAACTGGAGTGGCTACTACCGCTGATCAGATTGTTTGATCAATGCCAGCCAAAGCCGGAGCTGGCCCCTCAATCTGCCGGCCCCGAATGAATACATGATCCCCCACCTGGGCATCGCCCCGCACTCGCACTCTCGTACCGGTTACCAACTCCACGGTTGCGCCATCGGTATGCACTGCCACTACTTCGCCCTTGTCTCTCGGCTCTGACGGCAGCAAACCGAGCAGGCGTTTATACAAGTTACTCATGGGTTTCTACTCCGATGGTCTGCCATAGCTCCGGGCGGCTGTGGCTGATGCTCAGGCTGCGTACCAGGCCCCGGCGGGTGTTGCCCTGTTCCTGGTATTCGATCAGGGTGCCGGGCCGTATCATTCCGGTTTCCGGCAGTACCGGCAGGCGCAGGCTGATCTGGGCTTGCTTGCCGGTATCGCCCAGCAGGGCCAGCCCCCGCTGGCGGGTCATGGCCGGGTCGGTGGCCAGGTCGTCGACAATGGTCGGGGCGGGGTTGGTGCCGCCGGTGCTGCCGATGATGATCCGGTCCGCTCGGCCCTGTTCGCCGCCGTGTACCCAGACCGCGTTATAGTCCGGTTTTTCCTGCCACTCGATGCCTTCCACCTCCACTACGTCCTCCGGCAGCGCGATGTCCGGGGTGGCGTTGCTCCAGTTCCAGGGCGCGGTCGGGTACCGGGGCAGAATCCGCAGGGTCTGGTCGGTGTCGTGGCTCTGAACGTAGGCGCCGCCGGCTTCGGCGATTCGCTTGGCGGCGTCGATCCAGGTGCCGTTATGGCTCCAGATGCCGGCCGGGATCTGCCAGTCTTCGATCTGCCAGTCTATCGTCCAGCCGATGGGTACGCCGTTATCCTGCAGGGCTTCCGCCAGGGCCTGTTGTGCGGTC